>MWAR01000549.1 GCA_002068715.1 bacterium ADurb.Bin374 | reverse complement strand
TCCGGCGGCGTTGCGGCCGTCCCAGCGCGCCGTCAGGGTGCGGTTTCCCGCCGGGGAAAGCGGGAGCACGGCCACCGAATGCCCCGATACGTCCCGGATGACGGCTTCGCCCTCGAGCAAGAGGTCGTCAGCCCCCTCTCCTGCGAGCATCACGGCGATCGTCACGGGACCGCGCGCCGGATTCGGCCAGCCGACGGTCTGCGTGATTCTCAAGGGGCCCGCTAGGATGGCGACAAGCGCTGTCCGAACGAGATTTCCGGCATGATCAGCCGCCTCGAGCGTGATCGTCTGCCGCCCACCGCTCACGCGCGCCAGGTCGGCCCGCACGATGCCGGTTCCGCCGTCGTATTCGAACGGCACGGCCGCACCGGCCGCCTCGACCCGTATCGATCCGGTATCGATGCCGGATCCGTCATCGGAAATTCTGGCCAGAAGGGAAGAGCGGCCCGGCGTCTCGTCGACATGCGCGTCATGGATCCGGGGAGGTATCTCATCCGTCGCCAACAGGTATCGACCGCCGCTCCGGATGTCCGTGAAAAAGCCTTTTCCGTTCCTCCTGACAGGGATCCATCGTTCCGAGGCACCATCGGCGGCCCAGAGGCCGACCCGGCTGTCGTCGCCGACCGGCGCCGCGGGAATATCGATCGACAGTCTCGCTTCAGAGATGCCGGTTTCGGGGAGAACGACGAGATAGGGTCTCGAAAGCGTCTTCAAGCCGCCCGGGAGATCGGTGACGAGCGATTCGAACAGGGAAGAGCCCAGACCGTCGAACCGAGCGGAAACCTTCAGCGCGGCTCCGCGCAGGGAAAGATTCGAGGCTGTTCCGGCGCGGGTGATCGCGTTGAAGAACGAGAAGCTGCTGCTGTTGCCGCCCGGAAGAGTCGCCATCACCTGGCCTTCGCCGATTCCGGGAACGGTGTAGTTTCCCACGAAAACGGTTTTTGAAGCGGGGTCGGTGGGACTCATCACCAGCGAGTTCTCGAGGTTGCTGAATTTCACCGTCACTGTAGGGGTCGCAAGCGGAGCGCCGTCTCGGGAAGCGACGACGACGATGAATTCTCCGGGAAAAGCCGGGTGCGGAATGGGATACAGCATGACCCGGGCCGGCGAAAGGCTGAACCGATAGCCGACCGGCTCGGAATCGGGCAAGGCCGATGCGGTCGCGATCGAGCTGACCAGGACATACCGGGGATTCGCATCGAAATCGAGTTCGATCTCCGCGGCACCCGAGGCGTCGGATATCAGGCTCATCCAGCGCTCGTATCCGGGTTCGGACGGGGTAACGAGAAGAGGAGTCACACCGGTCGTATCGCCTCTGAAACGCAGCGTCACACGGCCAGAGCCGGTGAGAATGTCGTAATGAGCCGAATTGGGCCTGACGCGACCTTCGCCGCCGACGAACGAGTCGCCGCCGGGAATGTATCTGTGCAAGGTCCCTGGGATCGGCAACCCACGGGCCTCGTCACCCAGCCGGTGGTCCTTGTCGGCATAGCCCCAGAAGCCGTTCTGCAGATCGGACCGGTCGAGGTGATTCGCGATCAGCCAGTGGCGGATGACATCTTCGAACGTCATCGCCGGATTCCGGCGGCCAAGGACCGCGCTGATCCCTCCGGCCCCGGTGCTCCCGCCGTCGACGATCGAACGGATGAAGCCGCGTGCCTCGTCCGGTGTCCTGCCGAACTTTTCCTGAAGGTAATACACGAACAGGAACGAAGCCCCGTAGTGTCTGTACAGCGTCGCGTCGTCGAACCATTCGTTCTCGCCGTTCATCGTCAGGACGATGTCGGGATTCTCGAGAAAGCTGGAAAGATGCGGATCGGGAGGCAGGCCGTTTCCGTCCGCATCCATCGACGCCGTATAGGCATACTCGGCGAAACAGGAAAGCCCCTCTTCGAGCCATCGTTCTTCGGGAGGAGCCCCATGAGCGAGATGGCGCGCGAAGTTGATCATGTGCTGGCACTCGTGGGCGAGTGTTCTATAAAACATATTATATTTATCGCCCGGCCTTCCCGGCGTGCCCGGGTCGATATCCAGGTGCAGCACCGGCTTGAGATTTCCCACCGGGAAGGCGTCAGGGTCGAGATCCCGCGAATCGAAATACCCGGCGATGAAGCCGTTCGACATGCCGTCGCGGATATCGCACAGGTTGATGACGACCCTGGGATCCGCCAACTCCAGTCCCGGAGACAGAACGAGCTCTCCGAACCAGGCCGTGAGCAGCGGATGGATGATATCGTCATACGTATCTCGAATCTCGGTTACGAGCCGTTGAGAGGCACTTCCGAGCAGGGAGGCGGAGTCCTTCGCGATATAGACATGACAATATTTTCCGCTGGCGGCAAGTAGCGCGGAGCGGGATTCATAGCGGCCAAGATTGAAATCGTAGACCAGGAACTCCTCCGTGCGCCCGGCGCCGCGCTTTCCGGCCCTCAGGGAAGCCGAACGGGCAAGCATCTTTGCTCCAAGCGCCGGGTCGGCGGACATCCGGCATAGCAGCTCCGCTTCGGCGGCGGGTCGCGAGGATCTGACCCTGAAGGTTCCATCGCGGACAACGGGACCCGGCGGGCGGCCGAGCGCACAGGCGGCGTGCTGCAGGAAGAGAACCAGCAATGCCGCCAGGATCGGCCCGGAATGACGCATTCGGAATCCGATGAGCGGCATCATCCGTCAGCCCTCGTAGGTGAGCATCGCGGCGGAAATGTCGTCGTGCGACTCCGCGGTGGAGGCATCGATCATTTTCTCGATTTCACCGATGATCTCGGCCGGCGGCCTCGGAAGGCGTTCGAGCAGCCAGGCCTGCAGCATCTCGTATCCGTCCTCGGCGCCACGCTCCTGCTCGAAGAAATCGGTGAGGCCGTCGGTATAGAGGAACACCGCATCGCCGGGCGCCAGTTCGACCGTCCTGGTGGTGAAGCTGCTTTCCCGGAAGATGCCGATGAGGGTCCCGGTCGATTCGAGCGGCTCCAGTTTGCCCGTCGACGCCCGCCACAGGAGAGGGAAGTCATGGCCGGCGTTCGCGTAGACGAAGCGGTTCGTGGCTTTGCTGACGAACCCGACGAACGCGCTCGAATGCAGTCTCGACTCGGCCCCCAGGAAATCCTTGAGCGACACGTTCACCTCGCCGAGCAGGCAGGCGGGATCCGCGCAGCCCTCGACCTTTTCCCGGAACAGGCAGTTGACGACCGCCATGACAAGGGCGGCGGGAATGCCTTTCCCGCAGACATCGCCGATCAGCATCCCAAAGAGTTTGTCGGGGCACGAAACGTCGCAGGCCGGACGGTTGCAGGCGCCGCGACCTCGGGCGCACGTTTCGAGGTAGGTGAAGAAATCGCCTCCGATGACCCGCGCGGACCGGAGGCAGACGGCCGGAACGAGCCCCGGCCAGGTGGGCGGGGTGCGCGGGAGAACGCCGTCCTGAACCAGTTTGGCAAGCTGGACTTCGCGTTTATACCGCTCGTTCTGGGCCGTCACGAGGGTGGCCCGCCGGCTCAGCTCCTCATTCAGCGAATGGTTCTGGAACGTGATGCCGACCTGGTCGGCAAGCACCTGGAGTTGCAGCAGATCGTCGTCGGTGATGGGCTCCCTGTCGACGTGACGGTCGACCAGCAGCATCCCCCAGCATTTTCCGCCGCGGGCGATCGGCGCGAGCGCTACGGCATCGGTTCTAAGCAGGTCCAGCCACCGGGCCATCCCGGGATCGGTCCAGGGCGACCGGGATATAATACATGCCTCAGTATGTTTCAGTAATTTCCAGACCAGCGAGCCTTCCGACTTCGGAATGACCATGGCCACGCGCCGTTCCTCGTCGAGATCGATTGCCTGAACGGCCCGCAGGGTCTGCGTCTGCTCATCCTCGAGGAAGATGACCGCCCGGTCGAAGCCCACGATGCGCTGAACCGATTCGAGGATGTGGTCGAACGGCCGCTCGGTATCGAGCTCGCGTATATCGTCGAGGGTCTGGGAGAGATGCTGGAACTCGCGCAGGAAGCGTATTTCCCGTCTGTATTGCAGCCAGGAGCGCACCGTCAGCGCCATGGCGACGACGAGATAGAGGATGGCCCCGGCCCACAGGGCGGAACTCTGGGGGCGGGCGAGTAGGATGCCCAGGGCGATGGCCCAGCCGAGACCGAACAGGACCGTGCGGGTAAACTCGGTTTCCCGGGACATTCCCAGGAAGAAGAAACCTGCCGATCGTATATCGGACCGGGGCGTCATGGATGCGCTCCTCGTGGACCCCGACAGCGCGTCAGAAGCGGAAGAACGATCATCCGGGCCGGCCACAAGCGGCGGCTCCCCTGCCGGAACGACGGCAGGCACCTGTCGTCGGATTCCCCGCTCACTGTTCCGGCGTTCCGGAGTCGCCCCACTCGGCCAGTCGGAGAACGAGCTTTTTCGGTGTCGGGGCGTCGATGACGAACCGGCGGTCTTTCTCGAGGAAGTTTTTCAGCCGCTGGCGGATCTTAAACATGAGATCCTTCGTGAAGACATTCTTGAGTTCGAAACTCGCCACGAGCGGGGCCGAAAAATGTTTCCAGAGCTCCGAGAGGGTCTGCGGCTTTCCGCGCCGCTTCATGTCGACGTAGATACGCTCGACCATCGCCTCGAACAGCTCGGCGCCGTTGAACGCGTAGAAAAAGGCAACGGGCGGAAGAAATCCGAACTGGGCTACAACGGTGCGCGCCTTTCCCACCAGCCGCTCGCCTTCGCCCTGCAGGGTCGCGATCTCGGAACGCATGATGCGCATCAACATCAGATCGATATCCTTACGATTCAGGGTATCGATCAGCGCCTTGTCGGACGGGAAGAATTTCTGCAGGATCGGGACGATCGTCTGCATCGTTTCAGCGCTGAGAAACTGGATATTGCGCTGATACGTCTCGGGGTTCTTTCGTTTCATGTCCCCGAGAATCTTCTCGAATTGCAGGATGAACTCGAATTTCGTATCGAATGACATAAGATATCGATGTTATCCGAAGAAATAAATTTTTATTTATCGTAGCCGAGTTATCGGCAGAATGCAACAAGAACGATCGTGTTTTTTCCGGTTCATGAGAAAGAAGAGAACCGCCTTTCCAAGAATACCCGAAAAGGCGGCTGCGTCAACTGGTGTATGACACGATCAACGGTGCGGCAGTTCTTCGAGGTCTTCGAGCGGCGAGATCCCTCCGTTCGCGTTCACGAGCGGAAAGCGATCCTGCAGGAACCGGATGAAACCCAGCAATGAAAGCGAATAGGCCCGAATCATCGGGGACAGTACGGATTTCCGCTTCACGCCGTCTTTTCTCCTTTCACAAGGTGGTTGGAGCCCCGGTCTCCTCCCCCTATCGGCACGAGGCGGAAATCCCTTAACGTTCTTCGCGGCCGCGCGATACCGGTATATGGGGGCTGTGATGAAAACCAATCCTCGAATCTGCGCCTGGCCTGCGAAAGTGGCGACGGAATTGGCGAAATGGAGCGGTGGAAGGTATACTGCGCATCATGCGAACAGCGCGTTCCGAACACAATTGCCCCCCTGCCCGGTCGGTAGCCGCGTGGCATCGCCTCCTCGCCATCACGCTTTTCCTCGCAGGATTCCTGGCCGCGGCGCACAGCGCCTCGGCTCTCGAGTGCGGCGCCTGCGGGGCGAAGGGAGTGTCCGCGCTCGCCATGTTCTGCCCAAAATGCCGGCAGTCGCTTCACACGCCTCAGATCCAGCGTTCGGTGCGGGCGACGGCTGTCCTGTCGGTCGATCTCATCTACACGGGCGACCGCCCCGACCGGCTGCCCGAGTATGGAAAGATCTTCATCAACGGCGTCTACAAAGGGAATATCCCCCTCATCGAGCGCGAAGCGCGGCAGCGAGAGATCGACCTCGGATACAACCGCGGGCTGGGCCACGATTACACGGCGAAATACCACGCCGACCTGCGCGATCTCGATGTCGGGGTCGTCCGGGTCGAGGTCGAGATGAAATTCAAACGGCTGTTTGGCTTCGCACGCAGCTTCCGCAGAGTCTGCTTCCCGTATGTCTCGCTCAGGTCCGGAGAAAAGACGACGTTGACGCACTCGTTCAGCCGCGGAAGCAGCTTCCAGACCAAAGCCAACGCCTCCGCCACACCGCCACTGCAGCTTCTCCCGGGACTTCCCGGCCTTCCCTCCCTGAACGAACTCATGAAGATCTCCCCTGGAACGGGCACCATAGGCATCGAGGTGCCGTTCTTCGAATAGCACTCAGGTTTCGCTTCTTCCTGGCCGATGAATGTATGGGACTCTCAGAGAATCAGATGTGAACGGGAGACATTCAAAATGGCTGGAAACAAGCGCTGTATGCTGATTTTCGTCGTTCTCGGCCTGCTCGGCCTGTTCTTCTTTCCCGACACGGGTTACGCCGCGACGAACTGGATGAAGTATTTCCGCAAGGACACCCTGCTGAACACCTACATGCGGGCGTATGCGGTGCAGGGTGACCGGCTGTGGGTCGGCACCTGGGGCGACGGGATCGTGGTCTACGACGGGGCCGGCACGAAGAATTACAATTCGAAAAGCACCCGCTCGACGCCGGAACTGAACGACGGTCTGCTCTCCGACTGCGTCACGACGCTCACCGTCGATGAACGGGCCGGCCGGGTCTGGATCGGCACGAACGAGGGCCTCGCCTCGTGCAACCTCGAGTGCGGTGACTGGAAGCGATACACCTCGAAAGACGGGCTTCCCAACGACGTCATTCGCGACGTCGCCGTCGACGCCAAAGGCGTGGTCTGGGTCGGAACCCCGTCAGGCGTCGCCAGTTTCGACGGTGAAAGCTGGAAGAAGCATGACAGCACCTCCGGCCTTCACGAAGACAGTATTCACTCGATGACCGTCACAGGCGACACCGTCTGGGTCGCCACGGTCGGCGGCAGCGTCTGCCGCTTCAGGGATGGCGAATGGAAGGTGTTCATGCACAACTGACGCACGTTCGCGAACGGAAAAACCGCCCCGGGGCCAAACGAGCTCCGGGGCGGCTTTTATATTTACATTTATTTATCCGGGCTGTCCGCGGCAGAGGTCGCTTCGGATGAGCCGACCTTGGCTTCGGTGCTTGTCGCCGTCGTGGTCGTCGTAGGTGTCGTCGCCGGCGTCGTCGTAGGTGTCGTCGCCGGCGTTGTCGTTGTCGATGTTGTGCCAGTATTCACGGCAGCCGTCCCGCTTGCGGTGGGAGTGCTCTGGGACTTGAGGTTGCTGCTGAAGGACTGGAGCGCACTGCCGACTTTCGTGAAGATCTCGCCGATCTTGCCGATGAAATCGGCGATCTGGCCCATGTCACAGCCGGTGAGAGTGATCGAAACGATCAACGCGAGGGTGATGAACAGAGATCCCCGGAACAGATTCCGCAGTTTCATGAAGAATCCTCCTTGAATTTAATTTTCGGATGATTCAATATACCATAACGCGAGAGGCACTGTATTCGTTACATATCCGGGGCGATCTCACCCGCTTTCACCCTACTGAATCGCAGAGGCATTCCTTTCATCCGCCCTCGATCTGCGAATGCGCTTCCACAACCCGGCGATATGGCTTACAGCGGAGAGATATCTACCAGGGAGCGTCGGTTGGAAATGAGGTTCGGGTTCCGTTCCAGCCGGGAAAGGAACTCGGACCGGACGGCCATTCTCAGCCTGGTGCGCGCCTTCTGCCGGTCGGGATGCTCGGGCGAGCACTCGATTTCGACGTCGAACGCGTCGAGACCAAACATTTTCTTCCGTTCCAGGGAAAAATAAGTCACGTTTGCGGCCAGGAGCCTGCTCGTTCTCGGCTCGGCGGAAGCGAGCTGCGGATGGCAGATTTCCTGGCGGACGATCGTGCGTTTTCCGGGTTCATACACGTATCGCACCCAGTTCGCGTAATTTTCTCCTCCAGGCGGTCTGGCAGCGAGATCCATGATCGGGAACACGGGAAACTGCCATGCGCTCGTCTGCGTCGAGTCGGTTTTCGAGTATCCGTAGGAGTCGTTGAAGCAGAAGGATTTGATATCGCGCTGGATCTGTTCGATGACGATCCGCGCCGATGCGAGGGTGTCAAGCCGTTCGAGGCCCTGATAGGCCGATTTTCGCGACACGACCATGAAGTCGACGGTCGGCACGAGCAGGAGAACGCCCACGATCGTCACGATCATCATCTCGATCAGCGTGAACGCGCGGCGCATCAGTAATCAGCCCCCACGACACGTTCGAGAACGATCCCCTGGCGTCTGATGAAACCGAATTCGCGGGGCCGGACGGTGACCCGGACAAGCACGAGCCTGTTTCCCGGATCGGGCAACAGCTCGACCATGCGCTCGAAATGCGCGTAATCCTCGGGATACCGTATCTGGGTACCGTCGTCGTATTTCACGCTTTCGAGAGATTTGAAGGCGCCGATTCCGAGACGGTTCGAGATCTCGCTTCCGGGCGTCTCGACGGCATCGACGAGCCGTTCGTATCCGAGCCCCGCCGTCCATTCGATCGCCTCGCATGCGATCGTGTACGCGATCGTTTCCCGGTAGGAATCGGCCGTTCCGCGCGTCGACGACGAGAACGCCGAGTACAGGAAGACGAGACATACCATAAGAAATATAATTGCCATGATAACTTCGAGAAAGGAAAAGCCCCCGCGGGCCTCATTCCGCAGCATTGTTGTATACCATTCGCATCGCCCGCAGCCGTCCGCCGAGAGTCACCTCGAATCGGGTCTCCCCGGAAAGCGCCGCGCTGTCGTATTCGATACGGTTCGTCTCGTTGCGCGCCATGGTGTCGATGTTGATGCGATCGACGACCAGGTTGCCGAGCACGTCGGCGCGGCGATCCGAAAAATCCACCCCGCTCCGCGTCGCCATCGGGCTGGCGGGATCATATCGGAAGTTGAGCGCGATCAGCGAGGCTTCGATGCGGCCCTGTTCGACCGCATTGGCCCTGATGATGCCATCGTAGGTATACAGCACGCAGGGGCCGGAGTCGGCCGAGTTTTTCCTGAACTCGCCTTCGACGACGATGTTTCCATATGAGAGAAGAACGCCCGAACCGTCGTATTTCAGCCCGTTTCTGATGACGAGCCCGCCGTCCTTGTCCTCGATCATGAAGACGCCGTTCAGCTTGAGCACGTTCCTCTTCTCATCGTAAAACGGGCTTGCATACAGGCTATCGCTCGTCGCAAACCGCTGGGACCGCGTCAGGAACGAGACATACGGCAGGAAGTCGACGAAATCGGCCGGGCCGGTGCGGCCCTCGAAAGGCGGATTGGGATCCTTTCCCGGAGAGTTGCGCTCTTCGTATGCAGGTTTTCGTTTGAGCGGATACATGCCGTTCGGCATCGACATCAGCAGCGTCTTGTTCTGGTCCTGGTATTTCTGGACAACCTTGTACACCTCGACGGCGGTTTCGTTGCCCACCGAGGCCTGCATCTGCGCGATTTCTTCGGGGGTATAGTATTTCAGATCGATGTCGGTGTTCCCCGCGCACTTCTTCCGGATTTCTTCCTGGACCTGGGCATTGTCGCAGATGTTCGTCAGGTCGAGCTTGAACGTGGCCGTCTGCCAGAAGCGCTGACGGACGTTTCCCTCGATGCGATCGCACATGGCGATGTCGCCGTTCTGCTCGCCCAGCAGGCCCATAGCTTCATCCTTGTTGCCGTCGCGGGTGTTCGACTTCTTGCTGAAAAAATGGTTGAACAGTTCGACGACGCGCGCCCACAGGGTCTGGAGCACGTTTCCCTTTCCAGGCAGAGGCTTGTACTCGACGGAAATCGTCGTTCTGATCCGTTCGGGATACAGTTCAATCTGGCCTTCGGCCTTCTCCCGGGCCTCGTCGATGATCCTCTCGATCTCGGCGGTGAACTTCGGCATCATGTCCGCCTGTTTCAGCTCGTTCCAGGAGATTTCCAGGGGGGGCGGACTGTCGGGAATGAGGTCTTTCATGCGATCGTCGATGT
>MWAR01000548.1 GCA_002068715.1 bacterium ADurb.Bin374 | reverse complement strand
GGCTCGTGCTCCGGCAGTTTCACCGCCCCGACCGGCAGGCTCACCGGCACCATGTCCCTCCAGGCCGTCGGCATCAACGGAAGCACGAACATCCAGGTCGAGGAATACAAGCGGCCGAAGTTCAAGGTCACGCTCGACGTTCCGGCCGAAGCCGCGAAGCTCGGCGAAGAGGTCGTTCTCACTGGCCTCGCCCAGTCCTACACCATGGCGGCCGTCGACGGGGCCGACGTGAAGTTCCGCGTCGTCCGGGAGGCGATGCTTCCTCCGTGGTGCTGGTGGTATGTGATCCCGGCCGGCAGCAACCAGGAGATCGCGCACGGGAAGCTCGTCACCGATGCGCAGGGCCGCTTCACGATCCGGTTCCAGGCAAAGCCCGACACGTCGATCCCGGAAGAGAACCAGCCGGTCTTCACGTATCGCGTCTCTGCCGACGTCACCGACTCGGCCGGTGAAACACGCTCCCAGAGCCTCGGCATCCGCATCGGCTACACGGCTCTCGAACTGGGTGTTTCTTCGCCCGCATGGATTCATGCCGGAAAGGCCTTCAACGTCAGCCTCAGCTCGAAGACGCTCGACGGCAAGGGTATTCCGACCGGCGGGAAGGTCACCGTCAACGAACTGAAATCCCCCGAGAAGATGCCGCGCAGCTCCTGCTTCCCCTGGGAGGCCGGAACGGCAGACCCGACGAATGTCGACACGTGGGAAAACGGGAAGCAGATTTCGTCCGCCGATTTCAATACCTCCGTCGATGGAACCGGCGTCACGCAGATCACCCTGCCCGCGGGCATCTACCGCGTCACGGCAACGGCGCGCGACCGCTTCAACAAGGAAGTCGTCACGAAGCATACGCTCGTAGTGGTCGATCCCGCTGCGTCTTCCTGGAACGTCCGCGAGCCGAGCCGGTTCACGGTACAGAACGCCGGACCCGACGTCGGCGATACTTTCCGGGCCCTCTGGAGCACGGGTTATGCCGAGGGTCAGGCGTTCGTCGAGATCGAGCACCGTCGCACGATCCTGAAAAAATACTGGACTCCCGAAGGCCAGACGCAGCACCTCATCGAGGTGCCGGTAACCGAAGACCTGCGCGGCGGCTTCACGGTTCGCGTGACGTATTTCCGTGAAAACCGCGTGTATCTGCACCAGCAGATGGTCTACGTGCCATGGTCGAACAAGAAGCTCGACCTGAGCTTCGCGCACTTCTCCTCGAAGCTCCAGCCCGGCCAGGAGGACACCTGGACGATCACCGTCAAGGGGCCCGAAGCCGAGGCGCAGGCGATCGAGCTCGTCGCCGCGATGTATGACGCATCGCTAGATGCATTCCTGCCCTTCGACTGGATGCGCGGCTTCTCGTTCTTCTACAGCGACTACTCGAGCGCGGACCAGACGGGCTCGAACATGCAGAAGCGCATGAACTCGCTTACCGAAGACTGGAACGTCGGGATTCCCGGCGTGTATCGCCAGTATCCGCAGCTGAAGCGCGATATCGTGACCAATTTCATGGGCTATATGATGTCGCGGGCGAAAGGTCTGTCCTTCGCCGACAGCGAGATGATGCCCCAGGCGATGTGTGAAGGCGCTGCACCGCCCTGCCCGGCCGCCGCGCCTATGGAGATGAACATGGCCCGCGAGGAAAAGTCGGCCATGAGCTCGATTGCCGGTGGTGCTCCGGCCGCATCCAAGGACAAAAGCCTGGAACCCGCCCCCGCCAAGCCGGCCCCCGACCTCGACAAGGTTTCGGCCCGCGCAAACCTGAACGAGACGGCGTTTTTCTTCCCGCAGCTGATCACGAACGAGAAGAACGAGGTGTCGCTGAAGTTCACCGTTCCCGAAGCCCTGACGACCTGGAAGTTCCTCGGCTTCGCCCACGGGAAAAACTGCCAGTCGGGCGGCCTCACCGCTGAGACCGTCACCCAGAAAGACCTGATGGTGCAGCCGAATCCCCCGCGCTTCCTGCGCGAGGGCGATGTTCTGGCCTTCACCGCCAAGGTCACGAACATGACCGACAAGCCTCTGGAAGGGCGCGCCCGGATGACCCTATCCGACCCGGCGACCGGTGCTGATCGCAGTGCCGATTACGGCCTGAAGGAAACGGAACAGAGCTTCTCGGTGCCGGCGAAGGAGTCGCGCACCGTTGCCTGGACGCTCAACGTGCCCGACGGAGCCGGCGTCATCGCGTACAAGGTCGTCGGCGCGGCCGGCAACGTGTCGGATGGCGAAGAGAACGTGCTTCCCGTGCTGTCGCGGCGAATCCTCGTGCGCGAGGCGCTCCCCCTGCCGATCCGCGGGCCTGCCACGAAGGCGTTCAAGCTGCAGAAGCTGATCGACTCGGCGGGCTCGAAGACTCTCAAGACCGAGTCGCTGACGGTGCAGATGACGTCGAACCCGGCCTGGTATGCGGTCCAGGCACTCCCCTACCTCATGGAATTCCCGCACGAGTGCGCCGAGCAGATGTTCAACCGCCTGTATGCGAACAGCCTTGCCCGGTTCATCGCGGCTTCCGACCCGAAGATCAAAAAGGTGTTCGACACCTGGAAGGCCGATGAAGCCTATGGCGGAAAAGCGCTGCTGTCGAACCTCGAGAAGAACGAGGAGCTCAAGAACGTTCTGCTGATCGAGACGCCGTGGGTGCGCGAAGCGAAGTCGGAAACCGAGGCCAAGCACCGCATCGGCATGCTGTTCGACGCGAACCGCATCGAGAGCGAGGTCGGAAAAATCACGAACACGCTGTCGAAGATGCAGTTCAACGACGGCTCGTGGCCGTGGTTCCCGGGCGGGCGGCCGGATTCCTTCATCACGCTCTATATCGCCACCGGCTTCGGCAGGCTGCGCCATCTGGGCGTCGACATCGACGTTTCCATGGGCACGAAGGCCTGGAACCATCTCGACGCCTGGATCGACGAGATCTACCGTGACATCCTGCGGTACGGGCACAAGAACGACAACAACCTCTCGCCGCTGATCGCGTTCTACTTCTATGGCCGCAGCTTCTTCCTGAAGGACATCCCGGTTCCCGGCTCGGCCCGCGAAGCGTTCGACTACTTCCGCGGCCAGGCGGAGAAATACTGGCTCGATCTCAATTCGCGGCTCGCCCAGGGTCATCTCGCTCTCGGCCTGCACCGGATCGGCGACACGGCCGTCGCGAAGAAGATCATGGCCAGCATGAAGGAGCGCAGCGTGAGCGACGAGGAGCTGGGCCGGTTCTGGCGCGACACCGAGCTTGCGTTCAGCTGGTTCCACGCCCCGATCGAGACGCAGGCGATCATGATCGAGGCGTTCGACGAGGTCATGAACGACCAGGAAGCCGTCGAGGACTGCAAGGTCTGGCTGCTGAAGCAGAAGCAGACCCAGAACTGGAAAACGACCAAGGCGACCGCCGACGCGGTCTATTCCCTGCTTCTCAAGGGCGCAGACCTGCTCGCTTCCGACAAGCTCGTGAAGGTCGAGATGGGCGGCCAGGAAGTGAAGCCCGAGAAGGTCGAAGCAGGCACCGGCTTCTACGAGAAGCGGTGGGCGGGTTCCGAGGTGAAGCCCGAGTTCGGCGACATCAAGGTCACGAAGGAAGACAAGGGCGTCGCTTGGGGCGGCCTGCACTGGCAGTATCTCGAGGACATGAGCAGGGTGACGCCGCACGAGACGAACCTGAAGCTGAAGAAGACCCTGTTCCTGAAGGCGGATTCGCCGAAGGGCCCAGTCATCACGCCGATCAAGCCCGGAGATGCACTGGCCGTGGGCGACCTGATGACCGTGCGCATCGAGCTTCGCACCGACCGCGACCTCGAGTACGTCCACATGAAGGACCAGCGCGGCAGCGGCATGGAGCCGACCGAAGTGCTGTCGCAGTACCGCTACCAGGACGGCCTCGGCTATTACCAGTCGACGAAGGACACGGCGACCCACTTCTTCTTCGACTACCTGCCGAAGGGAACCTACGTGTTCGAGTACACCCTGCGCGTGCAGCACCGCGGCACGTATCAGAGCGGCATGGCCGAGATCCAGTGCATGTATGCCCCCGAGTTCGGCAGTCACTCCGAGAGCTTCGTGATGACCGTGAAATGATCTGATTGCAGTAAATCGCCCGCCCGGCTTATCATTCCGGGCGGGCGTTCTTTTTGTCCTCACGGACAGTAAACCGCAGAGCCACAGAGAAAATTTCACTACGAAGACACAAAGGCGCAAAGATAAGATACAGACCAACCGATATACCGCAGGGGCGGGTTTGAAACCAGCCCGTTTTGGCACCAGACGGATG
>MWAR01000547.1 GCA_002068715.1 bacterium ADurb.Bin374 | reverse complement strand
CCCGCCGACTGAGCGGCGGGCCGGTTTTATAGTTGTAATTATTTTTCCATCTCGAGCATCGTGAGGGCGAACACCTTGGCGTCGCCGATCAGGTTGTCGAGAATGCAGTATTCGTTCGGCATATGGGCCGTTTCGTCCTGCTTCGAGTAGACGACGGCGGGCAGGTTCATCTTGCGGAACACCGCCGCGACCGTGCCGCCGCCGATTCCCTTCGCCTTCGGCTTCGCGCCCTTGTAGACCTTCTTGACGGATTTAACCATCGCGCCGACGATCGCCGCGTCGGCCGGGGTCGGCGGAGCCGCCTCGGCGCGCTGGAGGTCCTCGAAGCTGATCTTCACGTCGAACTTCTTCTCGATTTCAGCCGCGAGGCGCTTGATCTCGGCCTCGACCTGGGCCAGGGGATACTGGGGCAGAACGCGGGAATCGAGGTAGAACACGTCGTCCCCGGGCAGGGTGTTGACGTTGGGCACGTTGGCTTCCTTCTTGGTCGGCTCGAAGGTGCTCATCGGCGGATCGAACAGCTTGTCCTTCGCCTTGAACGTCTTGTACAGGCTGCCGAGCTTCACGACGAACTCGCTCGCCGCGCGGAACGCGTTGCGGCCGAGGTGCGGCATCGAGGCGTGGCACTGTTTGCCCTGGGTGCGGATCTTCTGCCACCAGATGGACTTCTCGGCGATCTCGACGAGCGAGGCGTCGGCGGCGCCGCCGTCGGGAACGATGAACATGTCGTCCTTTCCGAACACGTCGGGGTGCTTCTCGGCCAGATAGTGGGCGCCGTATTCACTGCCGGTTTCTTCGTCGGCGTTGAACAGGAGGGCGACGTCGAACGGCATGCGCACGCCGCACTCCATGAGGGCGCGCACGCACAGCAGGCTGGCGACGAGTCCCTGATGGTTGTCTTCGGTGCCGCGGCCATACAGTTTGTTGCCGTCGATGTGAAGCTGGTAGGGATCGGTGTTCCAGAGCGACCGCTCACCGGGCGGGACGACGTCGAGGTGGGTCATGATCCAGAACGTCCGGTCGGATTTCGTTCCCTTGTAGCGAGCGACGATGTTCGGCCGCACGCCGCCCTTCGCCTTCGCGTGCGGGGCGTCGTACCGCTTGATCTCGTCGAACTTCAGCTTTTTGAGCTCGCCTTCGAGCCATTCGGCCTTGGCCAGCTCGCCTTCGCCGCCGTTCTCGGGACAGACGGCCGGATGCGCGACCAGGCCGCGCTGGAGATGGATCGCATACTCGGAATAGGTGGAGATCTTCTCGAGGATCTGCTTGTCAACGGACATGCTCTGCTCCTTCAGAAGGAATGTTGTCGGGAGTATACACCTTTTCGGGGGATATCACCCGTTCGTGACGAAAATTCCCTTTTTTCTTCTGCTCGCGGACCAGGCGCCAACGATGCCGAGGAGCATCGCAAAGAGGGCGTGGTATGCCCAGGGCTGCCGGAATCGCAGCCGGACCGCACGGGTTCCGGTGGGGAGGGAAACGGCGAGTCCGAACCGCTCCCCCCGATCAACCGGTGAAACGGGCCGCTCGTCGAGAAAGAGGCGCCAGCCGATCCAGGGGGTCACAGGCACGAACAGCACGGCTTCCGTCGGAAGCGCGACGCCGGCCGGAAGCACGGCCGTTGCTTCCTGGCTCCGCCACCTCAGGTCGACGGGAACGAGATCGGACGGCATCGGCGGCCTGCCGGCATCGAGTTCCGTCAGCCCGGACCGGCTCATGACGACGGCTCCCGGCGTGGGGCCGGCGTCATACAGTCTCGCCGTCCAGCTCCCGACGGGTGAGACTCTCGTTCCGATTTCCGTCCATCCGTATGCCGTCATATCTATCGTTGATAGTATATATCTTACTGCGGACAACGTTCTCAGCGTCTCGACCTCGGCCGCTCCGGAGGCAGCATCGAGCCGCATCGTCCATTGCACGAGCGACTCGTGGATGAACGGTGGGTTATAGACATCGAACTGGGATATCCCGAAGCGGGAAAACATATTTGGATATCCGACGCTGACGCTCCACTTGAGATGCTCGTCACCCTGCGATCGGCTCCGGTGTTCCTTGTCGAGATACCGATCGGCATAATCCTTCCGCATGCGCAGTCTGCCGGTATTTCCGTCGATACCCTCCGTGATTCGCGCGGGCAACGGCGCAGCATCGGTGATCGGCAGAACCATCGGCAGGAAGAGGAACACGTCGATGAGCGCAACCGCGAGCAAACCAGCGGCGGCGCCCCGGAGCCGGGATGATTCCCAGGCGAGAAACGCGGTAGCGCCGGCAATCAGCCAGCCGACCCAGCCCACGTCGAACGACTGGGTCCAGTAGGTCGATGCCGCATCTTCGCTCGCCAGACCTGACATGCGAAAATGGACGGCAGCCGCGACCGCGACGAAGATGCCGAACCAGAGCCACGCCCTTGCAGGCGTCCGGGTCGCCATGACACGTGCCGGGTCATCCAGCATCTGCCAGCCGACCGGCCAGGCGAACAGCAGGGCCCAGACGAACAGTTGAATGAAGGTCGCAGGATGATGGATGGCCTGGTTCAGGGAGATCGAGAGGTTGCCGAGCCACCCCAGGCCGAACGCCATCACCAGTCCGGCGCCCCCCATCAGCACCACGGCGGCACGTTCCCTCGTCGGGCGGCACGCCGCATAGAGTCCCAGGATGAGGGGAACGACGCCAAAGTAGCAGAAAAGGCTCCATGCAACGTCCGACTCGACGGGAAAGGAGCTGATGCTCCCGTCGGCATGAATGAATTCGTATGGAGCGATCCCGCGTGGCATCAGAAAAAACGACAGGTGCCACGGCTCGAACCCGGTGACGGGGGACATACTGTCGCCCGTCAGACCATGGGGCTTCGCGTCTCCGGACAACGCAAAGTAGCCCATCCAACAGGGCGCCGTCACAACCGGCAGCAGCAGTGCCATCAGCAGGAACCTGCGACGTTCCGGTCGTGGGGCGAGAAGCATCCCGGCTCCGGCAATGACCGGGGTCATCACCCAGAGATAGGCATAGCCGGAATACATCATCATCGAAAGGCAGAGCAGCCACCAGCCGGACGCACCGGTCATCGCCGCAAGCATACTCCACGGCACCCAGGCGGCTCCGGCCAGGGTCGGAAGCCACTCGATCTGAACGAGATTACACTGGGCCGAAACGCCGACAATGCCCGCACAGATGGAACCGGCCGCGTTCACCCCTCGAAACCGCGCCAGCAGTGCGAAGCCCATTCCCAGGAAAAGGAGGTGGACAAACTGTTGCAGTTTGAACGCAGCTTCCTCCGGAAGAAGAGCGAAAGCCCAGGCCGGCGGATACATCGCCTGGGCCTGTGGGTCGGCGAGGAACGGCATACCGCAGCCCCGGCGGGGGTGCAGCCATGGGATGAACCCTTCACGGAGAGATTCTCCGAGATACTGCAGGTTCGGAAGCCCCATCAGGTTCGAATCGCGGAAGATGACACGCGCATCTGGGCGCCACAAATCACGGCCGATCAGACCGATCCAGAGGCCGATCACCAGAACGGAAACGAGGCAGAACGCCCAGCCGGGCCGCCGATCGCCGAGCAAGGCGGAACTTTCTGTCCCCTGCTGGAGAGTCGACATTCTATTAACTATGCTATACTATTTCCCGTGATGGCGTTCCACGGGTGCTTCCAGATACCGGCGCATGCACCGGTTCTTTAGGGCGTTCGTCGGTGCGTCCTGCACGCCGCCTTTTTTGAATGGGATGTCCAGAATCATCCGCGGCGTGCGGAGGGGCGTCAGGATCTCGATATGCCGTGATCCGCCACGCTGTTTCGAGATCACGAGCAGATGTCTGTCGGCAAGTTTTTCGAGGGTCTCTTCGACGATCCGGCCCGGATAACCGGTACGCTCCGAGAGATCTTCGGTATCGAGAGGGATGCGCCGGTCCTCTTCGTCTTCCTTCTCGAAATCGATTTCGACCAGCTTTTTCAGCAGAGGCCAGGCTTCGGGCCCGATTTCGTCGTTGAGCTGTTGCGGAAGCCCGGAATACTCGAGCCATTTCGGCGACTTGATGCACATTTTCGGACCGTCGGAAACGGCAGCGGGGGCCGGGCGTGAGGGTCGAAGCATGTTCGATAGTTCCGCCTGGCTGATGCGCCAGTCGCTCCCCACCTTCACTCCGTTCACACGCCCGCCGCG
>MWAR01000546.1 GCA_002068715.1 bacterium ADurb.Bin374 | reverse complement strand
CGCGAGGGAAGGGAACTCGTCGCGGCCGGCGGCTGGGGCGAATCGATTTTCGCGACCGCCGCCGATATTTTCGTCCAGTTCGACCACAAGGGGCCGGTGCTGAGCCTGAAAACCTCTCGGGGCGCCACGCTCCGGTGCAGCCCCGACCACCCGTGCTGCGGGCGGCTCAACCAGGTCAACCGGCTGTATCACCTGTATCTGATGGAGCGGAACGCGCTGGGGTTCCGCGTCGGGCTTTCCAGCGACCTGATGAAAGATCTGATCGCGATGCAGAACCTGCGTCACGACCTGTTCAACCAGCAGGACATCGTCGATCGGGTCTGGATCATCGAATCGACGGAGAACTCCCTGAAGGCCGAGTTCCTGCTGAAATACGCGATATTCAAATACGGTCTGCCCGACCTGCCGTTCTCGGGCCGCCAAGCCGAATCGGAACTGCCGGACGAAATGATTCGCGAGCTCTACAACCGCATCGACACGCCGTCTCGGGCGCACCAGCTGCTTCTCGACTGGCTGATGTTCGAAGACAGCCCGCATGTCACGATGCGCGTCGCGAAAGCAGGCCAGACGGCCAGCAATGCCGTCCAGTTCGTCATCTTCGGGGGAACCGAGCGGGCCGGGTCGCGACCGGGGTATTCGCATCTCATCCGCATCGACAATGTCCAGGACCCCGACAAGGCCGAGCACAAGCAGTTCAGGCGGCGACAGACGAGCCACGGCCAGTGGTATCTCGAGGTGACGCGGGACGACGACGAGGAGGCCCAGCTGTTCGTGAAGACGCTCGTCGCGCTCGACAATCTCGAGGTCGTCCGCAAGATACAGCTCACGAAGAAACCCGCGTTCTACCCGCTTCCGGCCTCGCATCTGAAGCTCGGAATGGTGGTACCGGTGCTGGGAGACCGCGGAACCGTCGAGGAAGACACGATCGTCGAGATCACGACGGAAGACCACCAGGGGCCGCTGTATGACATCAAACTCGACGGCGGCTGCACCTACGTCGCCGGCGACTGGATCACGATGTCGTGGTCCGGGGCCGGCACGGGAACGGCGAGGAAACTGAATGAACCCCGCGCTTGAACGGCAGATCGCCGCGCTGAACCCCCGCCAGATCGAGGCGGTGAATATCACGGAAGGACCGCTGCTGGTCGTCGCCGGCGCCGGCTCGGGAAAAACGCGCATGCTGACGATGCGCATCGCCGCCCTCATCGAGCGGAACGGCGTCGACCCATCGGCGATCCTGGCGGTCACGTTCACGAACAAGGCGGCGAAGGAGATGCGCGAGCGCGTCCAGGCGTTGCTGCCCGGCCGGGGCGAGGGCGTGACGCTGACGACGTTCCACACGTTCTGCAGTCAGCTCCTGCGCCGCTGGCACGAGGCGGCCGGTTTCCCCGACGGGTTCACCATCTACGACGAGGACGACAGCGAGAAGCTGATGAAGCTGATCCTCAACGACCTGAATCTCGACCTGAAGAAGTGCACACCCCGTTCGATGCTGGGCGTGATCTCGCAGGCGAAAAACGAGCTTCTGGGGCCCGAAGAGTTCAAGCCGCCGCAGTCGGAAGCCGAGCGGATCACGACGATCTACACCCGCTACCAGGAAGCCCTGAAGAAGAACCAGGCCGTCGACTTCGACGATCTGATCTTCTGCGTCTGGAAGATGCTGAACGCCCGGCCCGACCTGCTCGAGAAACTCCAGAACCGGTATCGTTATTTTCTCGTCGACGAGTATCAGGATACAAATACCGCTCAATATAAATTAATAGCTTTATTATCATCGGCGAGCCGCAACCTGTGCGTTGTCGGCGACGAGGACCAGTCGATCTACAGCTGGCGCGGCGCGACGATCCGCAACATCCGCGAGTTCGAGAAGGATTTTTCCGGAGCCCGCGTCGTGTATCTCGAGCAGAACTACCGCTCGACGCAGGGCATTCTCGACGCGGCGAGCGCCGTGATCTCGAACAACGCGGGCATCCACAAGAAGCAGCTCTGGACGACGAACGGAGCCGGCGAACTGCCCCGTTTCCTCCACGCAGGCGACGACCGCGACGAGGCCGACCGCATCGTGGGCGAGATCCGGAAACTCGCACGTGAAGGGATTCCCTACGGCCAGATGGCGGTCTTGTTCCGCATGAACAGCCTCAGCCGGACGATCGAGCAGGCGCTCACGGGCCAGGGGATTCCCTACGAGGTGACGGGCGGCCTCAAGTTCTTCCAGCGACGCGAGGTGAAGGACGTTCTCGGGTATCTGCGGTTCCTCGGGAACCGGAGCGACTCGATCTCGCTGCGACGCATCATCAACACGCCGCGCCGGGGCATCGGCGACACGACGGTCGAACGGCTCGCGGCCGGAGGCGATCTGTGGGGCGAGGTGATGGCCCAGGCAGCCGCAAGCCCCCGCAGCAAGACCGGCGGATTCGTCAAACTCATGGAGGAGTTGGTCGAGACGGCGGAGGGTTCGTCGGTCTCGATGCTCGCCAAGACCGTTCTCGACCGCACTCAGTACATCAACTGGCTATATGAAACGGAAGAGGAGGAGGACGCGAAAGACCGCGAGTCGAACGTCGAGAGCCTTCTGGCCGACATCCGGTTCCAGGAGGAAGAGAACCCGAAGCTGACGCTTCGAGAGTATCTCGAGAAAGTGGCCCTGCACGCCGACGTCGACGATCTCGACGAGGCGGCCGAACGCGTGCATCTGATGACGCTTCACAACGCGAAGGGGCTCGAGTTCCCGGTCGTGTTCCTGATCGCCATGGAGGAAGGCGTGTTCCCGCATCACTCCTCCAAGGATCTGCCGGAACAGCTCGAAGAAGAGCGACGTCTGGCCTATGTCGGCATGACGCGCGCGATGCGCAGGCTGTATATGACGGCTGCCCGGCGCCGGATGATGTTCGGGGGCTGGATGAACAACATCGTATCGCGCTTCGTCGGGGAAGTCCCGTCGTCGATGATCGAAGGCAAGCCTGCCGGCGGAATTTTCGGCAGCGGAAGCGGGAGT
>MWAR01000545.1 GCA_002068715.1 bacterium ADurb.Bin374 | reverse complement strand
GATCAGGAAGTCCGCGGCAGCCTCGCCGGGCCCGCTGATCTTGGGCCGGATGCCGGCGTAGCCCGGCGCCAGCGCGCCGTCCGCCAAGGCCGGCCAGTACTTGCGCACCTCGGCGTAGAAGGCGTCGCCGCGCGACGGATCGACCACCAGGTCGTCGGCCGACCCGACCCACTGCACATCGGGCCCAAATTTGGCCTGCCCGCCGAGGTCAATGGTGAGGTGCACGCCCAGTCCGGCCGCCTCGGGCACCGGGTAGTTCTCGCGGAGGCCGGCATAGCGGCGGGAGATCACGACGCCTTCGAACGCCTGGAGGCGTTCCTTGTCACCTTCGCGAACCTTGATGGCGATGCGCAGCGTGTCGCCCGGAACGAACTCCGGAACGCTCTGGCGGTTCTTCATGTAGCCGCGTTCGACGCTTTCGATAGTGGGATTCATGCGTATGCTCCTTCAGGATATTGGATGAACCGGTTCCCGGTTCAGGGGGTCGTTGTTGCGGCGAGAGGCGTCCGGACGGCCGCGCCGGCGGCGATCGCCGCCTGGAGGGCCTCACGGTCTTCTCGCGTGATTTCCCGGGAAGAGAGGACATCGGGACGCCTGATGGCCGTCGTCAGCAGGGCCTGGCCGCGACGCCACTCGACGATGCGCTCGTGATGGCCTTCCATGAGCGTCGCCGGCACGCCCCGCCCTTCCCAGGCGGAGGGGCGCGTGTACTGGGGGTGATCGAGAACACCGGTGTAGAACGAATCCTGTTCGACGGATTCCTGCCTGCCGACGGTGCCGGGAATCATGCGCGAGACGGCATCGACGAGCGCCATCGCGGCGATTTCGCCTCCCGTCAGCACGTAGTCCCCGACCGAGACCTGCAGGTCGAACTCGGGCCTGATACGCTCGTCGAAGCCTTCATACCGGCCGCAGACGAGGACGAGCCGCGGGCATCCCGCGAGCTCGCGGACGAGCTGCTGGGTCAGCGGAACGCCCTGGGGCGTCAGACCGATGACTGCCGCCGGAGGGCCGGCGCGCCGCACATCACGAATGCAGCTCGTCAGAGGCCCCGGCTTGAGGACCATGCCCGGTCCGCCGCCGAACGCCGTGTCGTCGACCGTCTTGTGACGGCCGTCGCCGTATTCGCGGAACGAATGTATATCGATATCTATAAGACCCTGGCGCCGCGCGGCCCCGAGCACGCTTTCGTCGAAAACGCGGTCGAAGATGCCCGGCAGGAGGGTGATGATATCGATCTTCACATGCGCTCCTTCGTCAGTCCACCGGAATGTGCCGATCGAGCGGCTCGGTCAGGCGGATCGTGCGGGTCTCGCGGTCGATCGAGACGAAGTTCGCGCGCCGGTAGGGCACGAACACCTCGCCGGCACGCGGCGAGCGCACGACGAGATACGGCGAAGGCACCTCGCTGACCAGGCTTTCGACCACGCCCTCTTCGTCGCCCTGCGGTCCGACAACCTTCATGCCTTCGAGTTCGTCGGGGTAGAAGGCGCCCGGAGGCGGAGGAACGCGGTCGGCCCGGTCGATCACGAACTCGCCCGGCATCAGCGTGCGGGCGGTGTCCATGTCTTCAATGCCTTCGAACATCAGGTCGATCTGCTCTGGCGACGAGGTCTGGCGCCAGTCGACGACCGTCAGGCGGACGATCGGCTGGCCCTGTCGGCGCAGGCTCAGCTCGACCCCGGGAGCGAAGCGCTCGGGGTTGTCGGTATTCATGGTTATCCGCACCCAGCCCTGAAGACCGACGGCCTTCACGAGACGGGCGATGACGACCGGGCCGGCGTTTCCCACGGGGGAATCGGCCGCCGTCTCGGCTGCGGAAACCAGAATTTTCGCCATGGTCAGACCAGTTCCATCATGACGCGCCGCTCGCCCGGGAGCGAAGCCGCTCTCAGGATCGTGCGCAGCGAGTTGATGGTCCGGCCCTTCTTCCCGATGACTTTTCCGTTGTCTTCGGGGTGGACCTGGACCTCGTAAACCACCGTTCCGTCGCCTTCGATCGCCTTGACGTTCACTTCGTCAGGGTGCTCGACGAGGGCGGAGACGAGGTCGTGAATCAGTGCCTGGGCCGAATCGTGAGTCACGTCGGACACGCTCCTTTGTCAGATGAAGAGCGCCGGGTCTTGCCGTTCTCGGAGATCTGGTTCTGGCGGATACCCTTCTGGCGGAGAAGAGCGCGGACGGTCTCAGACGGCTGGGCGCCGACTTTGAGATACTCCATCACTCTCTCTTCGTTGAGGAGGATGTGAGCCGGCTGGGCAAGCGGATTGTAGTGGCCGAGGTTCTCGAGGCTCTTTCCATCGCGGGTCTTGCGGCTGTCGAGAGCGACGACGCGGTAGCAGGGCCGGTTCTTGGTGCCCAGCATTTTGAGGCGGATAGTGACTGACATGCGTATGTACTCCTTTTCGATCGTTCCTGCCGGGCATTCCCGGCCGGCGTGTTCCAATATCTGTTACATTCTGCCGCCAAAGAACTTCGAAAGCCGCGAGCTTTTCTTGCCCATGGCTCCGAGGCTCTTCATCATCTGGCGCATCTGGGAAAACTGCTTCAGAAGCGCGTTCACACTTTGAATGTCGTTGCCGCTACCGACTGAGATGCGCTTGCGACGGCTTCCGTCGATCATGTCGGGAAACGAGCGCTCCTCGGGGGTCATCGAGTGGATGATCGCCTCGAAACGTTTGAAGTTCTTGTCGTCGAACGAGAGCTGATCGAGCCCCGGCACCGACGAGAAGCCGGGAATCATCGACAGGAGCTGGCTGAGCGGCCCCATGCGCTTGATCTGGTTCAGCTGGTCGAGAAAATCGTTGAAGTTGAACTCGGCCTCGCGAAGCCGTCGTTCCATGTCCTTCATTTTCTCTTCGTCCATCGTGGCCTGGGCCTTCTCGATGAGCGTCATCACATCGCCCATGCCGAGGATGCGCTGGGCCATGCGGTCGGGATGGAACGGCTCGAGGGCCGACGACTTCTCGCCGATGCCGACGAATTTGATCGGCTTTCCCGTCACTTCGCGGATCGAGAGGGCTGCGCCGCCGCGGGCGTCGCCGTCGAGCTTGGTGAGGATGATGCCGGTCAACTCGAGCAGATCGTTGAAGCTCTTGGCGCTGTTGACGGCGTCCTGGCCGGTCATGGCGTCGACCACGAGCAGGATCTCGTGCGGCTTGGTCACCTCTTTCAGCTCGCGGACCTCGTTCATCATCTCGTCGTCGATATGGAGCCGGCCGGCGGTGTCGATGATGACGGTATCGAGATCTTTGTCACGGGCATGTTCGATCGCGGCGCGGGCGATCTCGACCGGTCGCGTTCCGCTGGGCATCGTGAACACCGGGACGTCGAGCTGCGCACCCAGCACTTCGAGCTGTTTCACGGCGGCCGGACGGTACACATCGCAGGCGACGAGCAGGGGCGACTTGCGGTCGTTTTTCCGGAGATGCAGGGCCAACTTGGAGCAGGTCGTCGTCTTGCCTGAGCCCTGGAGGCCGGCCATCAGGATGACCGTGGGCTTCTGCGGGGCGACCGTCAGCTTGGCACGTTCGCCTCCGAGCAGAACGATCAGTTCGTCCATGACGATCTTCACGACCTGCTGGGTCGGGGTGAGGCTCTTGAAGATCTCGGCACCGACGGCTTTTTCCTTCACGCGTTTGGTGAACTGCTTCACCACGCGGAAGTTCACATCCGCCTCGAGCAGGGCCATCTTGACCTCGCTCAGGGCAGCATCGATATCGGCCTCGGTAAGCTTGCCGGAACGGCGCAGCCGCTCGAAGACAGCGGCCAGCTTGCCTGAGAGATTCTGAAACATGGTTCAAGCCTCACATACAGCGAATGAAATGAAGAATAGGAGGAGCCAGTATACATGAAGAGGCCGGGCAAGTCAAGAAAGGCGGGTACCCCGGCAGGTTTTCGGCGTCGGCCTAACTCGGTTCTTCATCGGCATTTGCAACATTGACTATTTTGTATCTTGACACGACGCCTGCATTGTGCCATTATTGCCCCCGATCCGCAATAATTCAACATCTAGGCACGAAAGGGGATATTCGCCATGCCGACGAACGACTGGTTGATCGAAGAGGAGATGATGTCTCCGAAGAAGCGCTGGGAAGACGTCGACGAGGATGAAAAGAACGAGGAAGAAGAAGACCTCGAAGATGAAGACCTCGAAGACGAAGATGAAGAAGATTTAGAAGACTTCGACGACGAAGAAGAGGAAGACGAAGAATTCGACGACGAAGAAGAAGACCTCGAGGACGAAGACGAAGAAGAATTCGACGACGAAGACGAGTTCGACGACGAAGACGAGGAAGACGAAGACTTCGAGGACGAAGACGAAGAAGACTTCGACGATGAAGACGAAGAAGATTTCGACGATGAAGACGAGGACGAAGACGAAGAAGACGAGGAATAATCCCTCGCCCGCGTCTGTCCGGACCATCCGGTAACTTCAGAAGCCCCGCCCGACAGGCGGGGCTTTTCCTTGCGCACCGTCCTCTCGCGCTCCCAGTCGCGGAAAAAAACGGCGCCGGATCCGTCAGGGGACCCGGCGCCGTTCGGTGCGTACGTTTGCCGCTGTTACCGGTGCAGCCAGTAGCGGGCCTTTTCCTCCTCGAGGAGGGCGCCGAGGTCGTGCTCGGGAATGCCGAGGTCGCGGACATCCTGGCGATTCACGAGCCAAAGCCAGTCGTCGTGGTTCCAGGTGCCGTTTTTCATGTGCACAAACTCCCGCAGCTTCCCGATGAGGAGTTCACGCGGCGTCAGGGGCTGTGAAACATGCACAGGCTGTGCGACGGCCGGCTCTTCGACGTGGACCGCGCGGCCTGCCCGGCCGTGGAAGGCATACACTTTCAACCCTTCACGCTTACCAAGCTCGATGAGGTATTCCTCACGGACCATCGCCTGGAAGAGGCGGTACATGGACCCCTTCTCGTTTTTGTCCAGGCGGTTCTTGAACAGATCGCGGTTGACGTCGTTGGCCGTGAAATCGTCGCGGACTTCGATGTACCGCATAATCTTCTTGACGTTCTTCGAGATCACCTGGTGCAGATGGATGTTCCGGTCGTTGTCGCACCGGCGCTTGTTGCGGGTACCCTCAACGACGCCCTTGCAGAATGGGAGCTCACACGTTCGCTTCCGTCCCATGGATTACCTCTTTTTGCCTTTTCGCCATCGTTTCATATAGAAAACGCACGGCGTGACCTCGCGGATCACGACCGGTGCAAGTGTAACCGAGCGCAGTCACCTTGTCAACGATTTTCGCGGAAGGGCACCAGTCCGTGTATTCCCCGTTCCGGCCGTTGCGATTGTCTGGCCGGCATAGTATAATTCCTGAATGAATCTGGGGGACCCCGGGAGGTCAGGATGCCGCAACTCCGCAAGGATCCGGTCACCAAGCGCTGGGTGATCATCGTACACGAAAAGGCGAAGAGCCCGAAAGATTTCCCTTCGACAAAAGCAAAGGCTCAGACCGGGAAATGTCCGTTCTGTCCAGGCCAGGAATCGATGACACCCCCGGAAGTGATGTCATACCGCGAGCCGAACACGCTTCCGAACCAGCAAGGCTGGCAGGTACGCGTCGTTCCGAACCGATACCCCGCGCTCCAGATCGAAGGCGATCTCGATCGCACCGGCCTCGGGCTCTACGACATGATGAACGGCGTCGGTGCCCACGAAGTCATCATCGAGACACCGATCCACGACCAGGGCTTCGAAGCCTATTCGAAACAGCACGTCCTCAAGATCGTCAGCGCCTACGCCGACCGGTACCGTGATCTCAAGCGCGACAGGCGGTTCCGCTACATCCTGCTGTTCAAGAACTCCGGCGCCGCCGCGGGGGCGAGCCTCGATCATCCGCACTCACAGCTGATCGCGACCCCGATCATCCCGAAGCGCGTCATGGAAGAGGTCGAAGGCGCCCGGCAGTATTACTACTACAAGGAACGCTGCGTCTTCTGCGACATCATTCGCCAGGAGCTGAGCGCCGGCAACCGGATCATCCACGAAAACGAGAGCTTCGTCGCGTTCGCGCCCTTCGCATCCCGTTTCCCGTTCGAAACCTGGATCGCCCCCAAGGATCACAAGGCATCCTTCGGCGACATCGAAGAGGCCGAGCTGGACAACCTCGCCGAGATGATGAGCGGAACCCTCCGGCGTCTCATCAAGACGCTCGACCAGCCGCCGTTCAACTACATCATCCACACATCCCCGTGCGACGAGCACTGCGCCGATTACTTCCACTGGCATATCGAGATCATGCCGCGGCTGACGAAAGTCGCGGGATTCGAATGGGGCTCGGGGTTCTACGTGAACCACGTTCCGCCCGAGGATGCGGCGAAGTATCTCATTCAGGCGTCGCTCGAGGAGGAGAATACCGACGAGCCGACGGTTTCCGCCGGCGCCCCCGCCGTTAAATCAGGCACGAGTGCGAGGTAGCCAATGCCGCAGCTGCGAAAAGATCCGGTACTGAAGCAATGGGTGATCATCTCCCCCGAACGCGGAAAGCGCCCGCACGACTACCCGGTTCCGACCGGGGCCCCCGACGATCAGGCAGAATGCCCGTTCTGTGAAGGAAACGAGCGACTGACACCCGCCGAGACGATGTCGTTCCGCAAGGCCGGCACTGCCGCGAACGAAAAGGGCTGGTGGGTACGCGTCATTCCTGACCGCGATCCGATCCTCGTTCCCGCCGGTGACGCCGGCCGCGAAGGCATCGGGATGTTCGACGCGATGAACTCGATCGGCATCCACGAGGTTCTCGTCGAAACCCCACAGCACATGCAGACGTTGCAATCGATACCGATAGATATGGTGCGCGAGGTCATCTGGGCATACAAGCAGCGCCTGCTCGAAATCAAGAAGAACCCGCGGTTCAAGCACCTGATGATCGTGAAGAATAGCGGCAGGGGCGTATCAAACTTTTCCCACGCCCATTCGCACATCATCGCGACCCCGATCATCCCGAAACGCATCGAAGAGGAACTCGACGGCGCGCGCGAGTATTTTCATTATCACGATCGATGTATATTCTGTGATATTCTTCGCCAGGAAACGGAACAATCTTCCCGGATCATCATCCAGGACGCGCATTTCATGGCTTTCTGTCCCTTCGCGTCACGGTTCCCCTTCGAGATCGAGATCATTCCCAAGACGCACCAGCCGTTTTTCGAGAACATCGACAACGAGCATGTCCACTCGTTCGCGGCGACGCTCCAGGGGGCGCTCAAGCGCCTGGAGGCCTTGCTTCCGGGCATTCCGTTCAACTTCGTGCTCCACAGTTCCCCGTGCTCCGAGTCCTACCGCGATTTCTACCACTGGCATCTCGAGATCATTCCCAAGCTGACGAACGTCGCCGGCTTCGAATGGGGTTCCGGCTTTTACATCAACCCCACTCCTCCCGAGGAAGCGGCGGCCATGCTCCGGGATGTCTCCATCTGAAACGCTGCCCTCCGAAAATAATGGTGTAACTTCTTCCGATTTCGGCGGTAGTTAAGGGTGATTCATCCGGTGAAAGGAGTCCAAGTCATGCGAGGGTACAAATGGCCGGTTTTCCTGTTCGCTGCCCTTTTCCTGACCGGTGTTCTCTGGGCCATGCAGGTTCCGTCCGCCGGAAAAGTGAACTGCAGCGGGCTCAACGTCCGAACCGGCCCCGGGACGAACTACACGATCGTGACCGTCATTTATCAGGGAGATTCCGTGTCGATCGTCGATGTCGTGGGAAGCTGGTATCAGATCAATTTCCAGGGTTCCACCAATCGGTACGTCTATAAAAGCTACATCGACGTCACTGCCTATACCGAGGTTTCGGACGACGAAGCTTCCAAGCGGCCGACGACGACCCTCGGCACCACGGATCCCAAGCGCCCGGAATCAGCCACTCCCGACCTTCGCAGCCTCCCGCGCAACGATTTTTGAGATGGATTTCGCGCTCACGCCATGACGCTTCCGCCCCGGTCTGCGACCACTCCGAGACAGACATCGAACCGGAACGGCTCGGTTCTGATCCTGGCGGGCGGCGTCATGTTCGCGCTTCTGCTCATCGGCGGCTATTTCATCCAGTATATGGTGAGGCAGAATCGCGCGGGGCACAAACAGGCACAGCAGCGCATCACGGGCGTGCTGGCAAATTCCCTTGCACAACTCGCGGCGCAGAAAATCCAGCACGACATTCTTCTCAAGACGGACCACCCCCTCGTCAAATACCTCCGCAAGCCTGCTGATGGCATGGGCAACCTTTCCCGCACCGCCAACCCGCCCATCGCGCTCGGCTCGGGGGACCCGGATCTCTCGAACGTCGTCAGCGAGCTGATCAAGCCGCTGGCAGCCCAGGGGACATTCAATTACGAGATCCGTTATGAATGCAGGCAGAGTGATTTCACAACGATTTCCTCCAAGTATCCGCGAGAGAAATCCGGCATCATCCACCTGTACGTGACCATCCGGTACAAGAAAACGAACGGGCCGGAGTATCCGGAAGACTACCATTACGCGCTCCGGGTCAAGGTGACAGCCGCCCTCATTCCTGTGCTCTCGAAGTTCAACCTGTACGTCGAGGATGCTCTGGACGGTTCCCCGACCCGCTCCCCGTGGCGTTTCAACCTCGCCGCCACCGACGTCACCGGCAATCTCCAGACCGGCTCCCAGGTCACCCCATGGGTTCTCTGGAACGGCGACGACCAGCTCTCGCTCAGCAGCCTCACCTTCGATAGCCTTGTCCAGGGAAAGCGCGGCCTCATCTATCTCGGCGGCGGCAGGATGTATCTC
>MWAR01000544.1 GCA_002068715.1 bacterium ADurb.Bin374 | reverse complement strand
AACCGGCAGAGCCTGATGCCCGCCGTGAAGGAACTGTACAGGCGCGCCCTCGAAAAGATCGACCTGCGCAGCCACAAGGGGGAACACCCCCGCATGGGCGCCGTCGACGTCGTCCCGTTCGTGCCGATCCAGGACGTCACGATGGAAGAGACGATCGCCTTCAGCGTCGAAGTGGCGAAGATGATCAACGAAACCTATAAGGTTCCGGTCTACCTCTACGAGGAAAGCCAGAAACAGGCCGACCGCAAGAACCTTGCGGCCATCCGGAAAGGCGAGTTCGAGGGCCTGCCCGAGAAAATGAAGAAGCCGGAATGGAAGCCCGATTTCGGCGAGTGCGCCCCTCACGTGAGCGCCGGCGCCTCCGTCGTCGGGGCCCGCATGCCGCTGATCGCATTCAACGTGAACCTCGGCACCAGCGACATCAAGATCGCCGACAAGATCGCGAAAGCCGTGCGCGGCATCTCCGGCGGCCTCTCGTCGGTCAAGGGCATGGGCGTCGAACTGAAAGAACGCAACATCGTCCAGGTTTCCATGAATATGGTAAACTATAAAAAGTCGCCGCTGTTCCGGGTATTCGAGATGATCAAGGCCGAAGCCGAGCGCTACGGCGTGCCGATCGTCGGCTCCGAGATCATCGGCCTGGTGCCGCAGGACGCGCTGTTCGAGACGGCCGAATACTACCTGCGCTGCGAGAACTACGCGCCGACCTGCGTGCTCGAGAACAAGATCAACGGCGTGCTGCACAGCATGCTGCCGAAGGCGTGAAGGCAATGAATCGTCGCGTCGCCGCCCCGAAAGCCGGCAAACCGGCCGCCAATCTCGTCGTTCACGATCTCGACTGCGCCGTCCGGTTCCCGAAACCCTACTGTGGCAAAGGGACGCCGGTCGGCTGGGATATTCGCGAAGACCACCGTGTCTCGATCGCCGGTTTCGACGGTGTCATCGTCTGGATCGGGCCGTCGGACAGGCTTTCCGAGGAAGTTCAGATCCTGCCCGAGTGCCGGTTCGTCGAAGGCGCGGGGCTGACGGCGATTCCGGGTTTCGTCGACGCGCACACGCACCTGGTGTATGCGGGCGACCGCAGCGGCGAGTTCGAGATGCGCATCGCCGGGAAGAGCTACCTCGAGATCATGGCGGCGGGCGGCGGCATCATGAACACCGTCGAGACCGTCCGCCGGATCGACGAGGAGGAGCTGTTCGAGGAGGCCTCCGAACGTCTCATGGAGGCGATCGAGTGGGGCGCCACGACGGTCGAGATCAAGAGCGGGTATGGTCTCGATCTCGAAACCGAGATCAAGATGCTCAACGTCGTGAAGATGCTCCAGGCCGAGTTCCCGATTCGCATCGTTCCGACATTCATGGGGGCTCACGCCATTCCGCCGGAGTTCAAGAAGAACCCGGACAAGTTCGTCGACCTGATCTGCCGCGAGTGGATTCCGCAGGTGGCCAAATATCAGTTGGCCGAGTTCAACGACGTGTTCTGCGAGAAAAAGGCGTTCGACGTCGAGCAGACCAGGCGCATTCTCATGACAGGCCTCGAATACGGGCTCAAACCCAAGATCCATGCCGATGAGATCACCGTCATGGGTGGCGTCGATCTCGCCGTCGAAGTCGGGGCGGTCAGCGCCGACCATCTGATCTGCACCGAACGGAAGGGAATCAATAAACTCGCCGGATCGGGCGTCATTCCGACCCTCCTGCCGGGCACCTCCACCTATCTCATGGAACCGCATCATGCGAATGCCCGCGCGATGATAGAGGCCGGTCTTCCCGTCGCGATCGCCTCCGATCACAACCCCGGCAGTTGTCAGTTCCTCGGCGCCGGGTTGATCCAGACGCTTGCAATGCTTCAGTTGCGCATGACGGCGGGGGAAGCCCTCATCGCCGGAACGCTGCATGCGGCGCATGCGCTCGATCTCGGGGACGATACGGGGGCGATCGAGATCGGACGCCGCATGGACCTCGCGCTGATCGTCGCCGATTCCTGGAAATCGATAGGCTACAGGGCTGGTCAGAACCAGATTCATACAGTTATAGCTAACGGTATCGTCGTCATGACGCCCGATGGCTTTGAGCTGGAGTGATGGCATCATGCTGATCTGCGAGGTATGTCCATGATCATCGTGATGGCCCCCTGGGCTACATCCGATCACGCCCATAAAATACTCGACCATGTAAAAACGCTCGGTCTCGACGCTCATCAGCTCCAGGACGAATACCGCACGATCATCGCCGTCATGGGTGACGAACAGCCCGCGATCGATGCGGCGTTCGAGACCTGGGCCGGGGTCGAGCGGGTCATGCCCGTCAGACAGCCGTTCCAACTCGCCTCCCGCGAGTTCAAGCCGGAAAACTCGTTCGTCCGTGTCGGCGGCGATGTCGTGTTCGGCGGCGACGAGGTGCACATCATCGCCGGGCCCTGTGCGATCGAGGATGAAAAGACCGCTTTTGCGATCGCCGAGACCGTCAAAGCCCATGGCTGCAAGCTGTTCCGGGGTGGGGCTTTCAAGCCTCGCACCTCGCCATATGCGTTTCAGGGGCTTGGTGAAGAAGGACTGCGCATCCTGAGCCGTGTTCGTGAACAAACGGGCCTCAAGATCGTCACGGAAATCCTTGATCCTCATGATGCCGAACTCATCGCGGAGCATGCGGACATGCTGCAGGTGGGAACCCGGAACATGGCGAATTTCAGCCTGCTGAAAACTCTGGGTGCGATTCGCAAACCCGTTCTGCTCAAACGCGGCATGAGCGCGACGATCAAGGAATTCCTGATGGCCGCTGAATATATTCTGGCGAATGGGAACCCGAACGTCGTGCTGTGCGAACGAGGAATCAGGACGTTCGAAAACTACACCCGGTTCAATCTCGACATCAGTGCCGTGCCTGCAATCAAGCGGCTTTCGCATCTGCCGATCATCATCGATCCGAGCCACGCTACGGGCCAGTGGCGCCTCGTCGAGCCCGTGGCCCTCGCGGGAATCGCGGCCGGTGCCGACGGTGTGATGATCGAAGTGCATACCGATCCCCAGCATGCCCTGAGCGACGGAAGCCAGGCGCTCAAGCCGGAACGCCTCCCGGGGCTGATCGAGAAACTTTGCGGCATCAGCGGTGTTCTCGGCCGGCGCGCCTCCTTCGGCTGACGGGAGGCGAACGAGGTGGCCATGTTGCGGCCGGACGACACCACGGAGGCGGGGAGCAGAAGATTCCGCTTTCTGGAAGCCGGAATCGCGGCCTTGTTTTTCGGAGTCTTCACGGTCCTTCTCCTGTCCGGCTCGCTTGACGGTCTCGAAAACCGCACCCTCGACTGGAGATACCGCACTCGGCCGTTGCAGGAACCGAAGGCAAAGATCGCCCTGGTTCTCATCACGGAAGACTGCCTGCCACGGCTGGGAAGCTGGCCGCTGTCGAGATCGTTCTATGCGACGGCCATCGACCGCCTCGCTTCCGCCGGAGCGAAAATAATAGCTTTTGATATAATGTTTGAAGAGGCGTCTTCCGCCGATCTCCAGGGTGATGACGCATTCGTCGAGAGTTGTCGCAGGTTCGGCCGCGTGCTGTTTCCCCAGGTGTTTTACGAGGGATATGAAGACTCCTCGTTAACGAAGCGGAACGAGAATTTTTCCATTCCATTCGACAAGCTGGCTGATTCCGCGGCGGGCTTCGGGTATATCAACGCCGATTTCGATTATCTGAATCCCGATGGAATCCTGCAGAAGATGTTTCTGACACATAAATTCGAAGAGGAATGGTATCGGTGCTATTCCCTTGCGATCGCCGAACAGTTCACGGGGCAGCGCGCCGTCATCACCGACGGAGGCGTGACGCTCGGGAATACGACGATTCCTCTGATAGACCTGCCGCCCTGGAAACCGATAAAGAGCCTGTGGCACGGTGGAACGGGAAAAGCCGTCTATATCAATTTCCTTGGCGACAAGAAGCGAGAGCCGTTTCCGAGCTGCTTGTTTTCGGATCTTGTCCAGGGAGCTTCGATGTCCGCGACCTTCCGGGATGTGTTTGCCCCATCGATCAGGCATGATGCGTCGGTATTCCGCGACGCCATCGTCTTCGTCGGCCCCTCGGCAAAGGGGCTTGGCGACCTCCGGATCACCCCGCACGGGCTGAAGCCCGGAGTCATTGTCCATGCGAACCTTCTCGAGAACATCCTTGCGTCGAATTTTCTCGAAGCCCCGTCGATAAAAACGCAGGTTGGTCTTCTCGCCATTTTTGCACTGTTCACCTTCGGCATTCTCTGCTGGGAAGGCGCGTTCGTTGCTTCGACGGCCGCGTTCGGCGGCATCTTGGCGCTCTATGCAGGTTTCTGTTTCCATGTGTTTTCAGGCAGGCGGCTGGTGTTTCCGATGACGATTCCCCTCCTGATGGCGATCGGACAGTATGTCGTCGTGCGATTTGTGCAGCTGATCGCCAACCTCAAACGGGCAAACGCCATTCTCAGCGAGCAGAATATCAAGCTTGACCAGAAGGTACAGGAACTCATGGCATTGCACAGCGCCGGAAGCCGATTCCCGGCGATTCTTGAGATGAGCATCCTGTCGCAGGAGGTCATCTCGAAGTTTTGCGAGCTTCGCGGGGCCGACGCCGGTCTCCTCGTCTTCTTCGAACCTCAGACGGGTCAGGCCCAGCCGCTGGGGCAGGTTGCCGGCGCGCGCGGCGAAACATATATTCAAGAATATAGAACCGAACTTGCGGAGCGCCTCAGGACCGTCTTCGAGACCAAACGGCCGCTCACGGTTTCGGGATCGCATCTGTACTCGTCCTATATGCCGCTGCTCGTCGGCGAGGCCTGCTGGGGCGCGGTATGTCTCCACGATACCGATGCGGATCGACTTCCCTGGCAGAGTGAGAATTTCTGGACGACCCTGCTCGGCATATCCGGCACGGCTCTGCAAAATGCGCGGTTGTACGAAATGGCGCGCGAAGTATCCCTGGCGCGACAGGTTCAGGCGAACTTCCTTCCGAAAAAACCGCTCGAGCTGAACGGCTACAGGGTTTTCGGCCACTCTCGTCCGGCTACCCAGCTTGGAGGCGATTATTTCGATTACTTCGTCGTCGATGACCGGCATCTGGTCGTCATGATCGCGGACGTCATGGGACACGGCGTTCCGGCGGCGCTCGGGATGGCGATCGTGAAAACATCCGTTCTTCAGCGGGCGAAAGAAGGATTCTCCGTCGAAAATCTCGTGAATACGATCAACTATACCCTGTTGAACAGCCAGGAGCGGCGTCTCATGGTGACGGCGCAGTTCACCGTGATCGATACGCACGAGCATCGGGCGACGATTTACCACCGCGGCCACGTGTTTCCATTCCGGAGATCGGCGAACGGAACATGGGGGCAGCAGCGATGCACAATCGCACCGCCGCTGGGCGTCATGAAGCAGGCCCCGACGCCTGGCACGCCCGTCGAGATCCTTCCCGGAGAGCGATGGATGTTCTATACGGATGGCTTGTACGAATCGCTCGGCGAAGGCAAAGAAGACGAGATGAAGATTGCCGCCCTTCAGACGTATCTCGGAACGCGGCCTCTCATCCCACTGATCGATGCCTGCAGCGACATTCTCGATCATCACCCGTCGTTCCTGACGGGCCAGCCCCAGCCGGATGATTACACTGTCCTGCTCCTCGAACGGGAACAGGCAGACGGGTAAACGAAAAGGACCAGGACGATGTTCGATAGGATCAGGGTGTTCGATTTCGGAACCGTGGCCATCACTGGAATCATCGTGTTTTTCCTCGTGTTTCTCGGCTGGATCATCGCGGGCCAGATCCTGCGACCAATGCTGTTTCCGACGGTCAAAGAGTCTCTGGAACCGACGTATGCATCCACATATCGCCTCGTGCCCACCATCGTCTGCCTGGCGATCATCTACGGCCCCTTCCTGGCCGGATTGTGGTGGTCATGGAACAAGCTGGCCCTGCTCATGATCGAGAGCGACGGGGAATGGGTCGCCCGGAACTCCTTCTATGTCGCGCTCCTGCGAATCCCGCCAACCCAGCCTCGACAGCTTGAAACCTGTTTCCATCGCGAATTCTACGAGGATTCCGGAAAGGACTATTACTATACCGGCGATCTTCGGATCCTGGTTCCCGGCCGCCCCGATGCCGCCATCCGTGCGACATGCGATGAACAGCCGGACGGAGAACCTGATTTTTTCACGAAGTTCGGGTATGGAACGGACACCGTGATGCTCGAGGGGCCGCAAGGCGGCCGCATGACCCCGCTCCACACCTGGGGCGCATCCGGTCCCGTGTTCATCGCGGAACGATCGCCCATCGCATCGGAATCCGCCACTGAGAATTGAATCCCGGAGAACGAAAACCACCCGCTCGCTTTCCTGTTGTCAATTCAATTGGATACTATACTGCCGCTTGCGGGGAAAGTAAAGTCACAGTTCGAGGAAATCCTCCAGTTCGGTGAGGCAGTATGCGCCGCCTTCCGGGGAGAGCCAGACCAGGTCTTCAAGCCGGATTCCGCCCCATTCCGGGTAATAGAGGCCGGGTTCGACGGTCACCACCTCGCCGCCGCGGAGCGGAACCGGGTTGCGCGGCGAAAGGCGCGGCGCTTCGTGGATGTCCAGCCCGACGCCGTGGCCGAGCCCGTGGAAGAAGCCGAACGATCCGCGGTCGCCGTCGCCGGTGTGGAACCCCGCCTTCTCCATCAACTCGGCGGCGGCGCGGTGGATCTCCGACGGGGCCGCCCCGATCGCGACCAGCGACTTGCCGAGTTCACGCGCGGCGAGCACCGCGTCGTAGGCGCGCC
>MWAR01000543.1 GCA_002068715.1 bacterium ADurb.Bin374 | reverse complement strand
AACCGCCGCGGGCTGACGGCGGCCCCGATCGACCTGTCGCCTCCACCGAGGTTTTTTCTCGCCGTGGCGACGCCTGAAGACGACGGGAGGGAGATCCAGAAGCTGGCCGAACGGGGGAAAGCTGTCAAGCCCGATGCGTTCACCGCTTCCGGCACGGCCAGACCGGATGGGGCGGAGGGCGGAAAATGAGGGCGCGGAAGGGCTTCGGCTTCGTCGAAATCATCGTCGCAACCCTGATCGCGGCGGTATGCTCGATCCCGATCATCATGATGGTTTCCTCATCCCGGTCCGAGACGTCGAAGGCCATCAACTACCTGCGCGCGATGGAACTCGCCAACGAGGCGCTCGAGTGGGCTATGATCGCTACGGATACGGCGAATCTCGACACGAACCTGAGCGGCTGCGGGGGGTCCCTCATAGTGGACGTCGGAGGAGGGACGCTCGGCCCGGCCGACGTCGACACGATCGATCCGCTGAACCCGAAATGGGATGCCGACGGGATAATCTCCAGGGATATCGGATACTCTGACCAATATAATACGGCATATTTTCTTCGGAGCATAAGCGTGGTCCCGGTCACGTCAGGTATGGGGGCCGGATACATGAGCGAGGTCCGGGTCGAGGTCAAATGGAATGAGGGCCGGGCTCCGACCAACCTGATGGATCCCGCCGGAGACCGCATGCGCAAAATCACTCTCACGACGCTGGTGACACATGACAATCGCATCGATTACTGAAGCGAAGACGATTTTCCGCCGCCGGTCGGCGTTCACGATGATCGAGATGATCGCCAGCATCGCCGTGGCGCTTGTTGTATTTCTATTGATATATAAGCTCCTTTCCGGCGTGAGAAATCATTACATGTATGGCACGGTGAATCTGCAGAACCTCCAGGATGCACGCCTTGCCATCAACCATCTCCGTCGCGACTTTTCCTCCGCGTGTCCCCGGTTCAAGGATGGCGGGTCTCCCGCGAATGCCTATATCTACGTGAACAGACTGAGAAAATACGTCTTCAAGGATCCTCCGGGCTGGGCCTCCCAATACGGAGATCCGATCCAGATCACGCCGAACGGTCTTTCCTTCTTCCGCTTCGAGTTCGATGCAGGCTCGAAGCCTCGCGTGGAGCTCGTCCAATACCAGTTCGATGCGGCGACGAAAACTCTGAAGAGAAAATACAAAGGCTCCGAGCGCGCGTTCAAAGGCTTCGAAGCCGTCGAATTCCGTCTCTACACCCATATGGTGAACCCGGCTGTGCCGCTGCTGTGGGTCCGTCTCCTGATCCACGAGGGAAAAGAGATGTACGGCTCTGCGAATATCGGAAAGCCCCTCGAGCTCACGACGACGATCTCGAGCAACTTCGTCTCGAGCAGCCTGAACAATTTGACTTGGAATTACGAAACCTATCATAATTAATCCGGTTTTTTCATGAACCTCGAGCGGTTCGTTCGCGTCTGGTTTGTGAAATCCCTTCGAAACAGGAAAAATCATTCAGGAGGAAACGCAATGAAACGAGCGCGCTTTTTTGTGACCTGGATCCTTGTGGCACTGATGGTTATCGAGCCCTTTGCCATGAACATGGCCGTCATGGCCGCCGATGCGGAAACCGCCGGTGCGACGACGGAACAGGCACAGCCCGCCGCCTCCGAGGAAACGGTGACACCGACCGCGGAGCAGCAGCGCAACGCGGCCACGGCGGCCGGCACGGAAGCCCAGGCCGGCAGTGACCAGACGGAGGATGCCAGCAAGAAGCTGAACGACACCAATACCATCAGTACCAACGGATTGATGGGACGCGGCACCAAAAGGGAAATCCGGGAAGCGAACAAGCAGCTTAATGCATCCAAGGCCCAGGTCAATGACGTGAAAGGCACTGCCAAAGAAGCCGCCGGAAGTGTCAAGGAAATCGGCGCCGCCACAAAGGGCAGCGGAAACACCTTCGAAAAACTTACCAAGGTAAAGGCAGCAGCCCAGAAAGCCCTGATCAAGATCGGCCAGCTGCTCCAGAAGATCGGCCAGTTGTTGAAGACCGTCGGTACTGCACTCGTTTCGATTGGCACTGCCCTCCAGTCGAATCCGTGGACGGCTTCCATCGGTGCCGCGCTTGTCTCGGTCGGGAAAGTTCTGATCAAGGTCGGAACGGCGCTCGATTACGTCGGGAAGGCCATCGAGAAGGTCGGCCAGACCGCCGCCGATGTCGACAAGAACTTCTCCGACATCATCAAGGACATCACCGGTGCTGCCAAGACCGGCTGGGAAGAAGGTGGCAAGGTTGCCGACAAGACCGCGACCGACTCTCAGGCCGCCGTTGATGCCGGCAACAAGGCCGACACCACCAAGGATGCCGAGCAGGGCACGACTGAAACCACGACCAGCACCGAAGGCGAAGTCTTGCACACTGACCAGCCCTCCGGAGAATGATTCTATAACATACGCTCTACAACAACACCCCGGGGTTCTCCCCGGGGTGTTGTTCTGAGCCCGTTGGTGTTTCCTGCGTAACGAACGTCAATTCAGCGTTTCAGTTCGTGCAGAGTCTGTCGAAGCACGAGAAGCTCTCGCCCCCTTCGACAGGGTCATCGCAGCCTTCGACAAGCTCAGGGCGAACAAAGCCCCCTCTTTGCATGCCCCGAAGGGGTGGGGGGTAAAACCCGCCCTCCATCGACGAATTGGCAAAAATCAGGTCCCGAACCTGTCCGTCACGAAGGGAATAATGCTCAGGCTGTCTGTGCCTGCATCACCCGGTGTGCGTTCCGTTCCATCTGCTCTCTGAGCGCATTGCGGGCCTTGAACAGCCTGGACTTGGCGGTTCCCTCGGGGATGTTCAGCATCTCGGCGACGTGCTGAAGCGGGATGTCCATGAGATAGCGCATGATGAGAACTTCCCTTATCTCTTCGGGAAGCCGTTGGAGCGCCGCATGAACTTCTTCGCCGGCCTCCTTCGCGAGAAGCTCGGATTCGGGGGTAGGGGTGACGTCCTTGATCGCAGCGGCAAGCAGTGCCGGATCGAGGGGTGACGGCGTCCGGCGCCTGTGATGCGAGATCGCGAGATTCCGCGCGATCGTGATCATCCAGGACGTGAACGACTGGGCCGGATTATGGCTTTTCAGCTTCCGGTGAATGTTCAGAAACGTTTCTTGGGTGATGTCCTCGGCGTCGGCCGCGTTCCCCATGAAATGGAACAGGAACCGGTAGACGCCCTGGTGATGCCGACTGACGAGCATTTCGAACGCATGCATATTGCCGCGAAGGGCTTCTCTGACGAGTTCACCGTCGGGCGGACCGGAATGGTTCGGGGCGATGGTCATTCGTCAGGAGGCTGTATTCTTCGGAAGTCCGGGGAAACCGGGGCCGTTGCCGGATCTTTCGATACAGGCGATCTGGATTGAACGAAGCCGGCTGAACCGATCGTCAGCTCCTCCGACGCTTTCAGCTCTCGCGCCTCGTGCGTGGACGCGGAGGTGATCCGGACCGCGCCCGTGCGGAGACTGACCGTCGTCGAACCGTCCAGGACGGTAACCGTGAACTCCGTGCCGATGTCCGTGACGTCGGCATGCGGTGTTTTGATCAGGAACGGGACTCCGTTCGGAACGTGTTCTATATTTGCTTCGATGCTTCCGGACTCGAGATCGACCTGCCCTGAGGCCAGAACGGCTTTTACCCCGTTCAGCGAGATGCGGAAACGCTCGCCGAGTTCGATATTCGCCGTCGCGCCGGGTTCGCAATCGAGCCGCGTGCCGAAGGCGATGCCTTTTGTCTTCGCTTCGGGAGACATTCCCGAGATGTGGCCCTCTGTCGACACCATTCGCCAGGCGTGGTGCCGTCGGAGGTCCTGAAGTTCCGATCCGCGGTCGATGATCGAGTGGCACAGGGCGACGATGACTACGCCGGCGGCGACGTAGAAGACGGAAGAGGCGAACGGTGTTCTCGGTGTCACGAGCGCGACCAGACGCTCGATCCAGCCGGAGGAATCGGATGATGTCGGTTTTTCCTGTGCTGCTCGCTTCATGATGCGCGCCGTGAGATCAGGGACGCGAACGGCCCGCCGGTTGATCTCGAGACCGAGCGACATCCGCTCCTGGGCTTCAAGGAGCCTGGTGCACGAAACGCAGGTTGCGGCGTGTTCCTTCAATTCCGCCGGAACGCCGAGCGTGTCGGCCGCTTCCAGGATGTTTCTGAATTGCTTGCAGTCCATGTCAGGCCCTCCGCCTATGAGACGCAGGAGGGGAGGTTCGGGTTCATCATGGATGATATAGTATCAGAAAAATGACCGAACCACGCAACATGAAACGCATAGGGTTTTACGCAGAAGCGCGACGCCGGGAACGGATCTGCATCACACAGGGCACGAATCCCACAGAGGTCTCACGGCAAATTTCTTTTTTCTCCGTGAAACCTCCGTGACCTCGGTGATTCTGGGATTGTCAAAACCGAACCCCACACGGAATGTAATATGCCGTGTTCCCCATGTCGATAATCGGGTATAATGGGCGTGACAGACCAGAGGAAACAGGCCATGGCCGTCGTGCGGTGAAAGCCGCCGGGCGGTCGATAGTGAGGAGCTTCTGATGCTTCGGCAGATCATCTGCCAATACTGCGGACTCGATTTCGAGGTTTTCGATTCGCCTGAAGCGGGCAAGATTTTCTGTCCGAACTGCGCGAACGAGATCGATTCGAAGCAGGCACAGGCCATCGAGACCCTTGGCAACTACCGGCTGGTGAAGCTGCTGGGCCAGGGCGGGATGGGCCAGGTCTACTCGGCCGTCGACCCGGCGAACAACGTATACGCGCTGAAGGTCATGACCCACGAGAGCCTCGAGTCACCCGACCTTATCGAGCGGTTCGAGCGCGAAATGGCGATCATGGCAGGGCTGAACCACCCGAATATCGTGCGCGTCATCGACCAGGGCTCAGCCTCTTCCTTCAAGTATTTCGTGATGGAGCTGGTCGAAGGCGGAACGCTCCGGCAGGTGATCCGCGACGGCGGCCTGACCGAGGGCCGCATCATCGACATCGTTCTCGGCATCCTCCGCGCCCTGGGCCATGCTCATGCCCATGGAATAATACATCGAGATATAAAACCTGAAAACATCATGTTCGACCGGCAGTCGAACGTGAAAGTCACGGATTTCGGCCTCGCGCGCAAGTTCGGCGGCTCGAGCGACCAGCAGTCGCTGACGAAGACGAACGCGTTCATGGGCACCGAAAACTACATGTCGCCCGAGCAGCGCATCAATCCGAAGGCTGTGACCCACAAGGCCGACATCTACGCCGTCGGGGTCGTCCTGTACGAAATGCTTACCGGCGGCCTGCTTCCCCTGGGCATCTTCCAGCCGCCCTCCTGCTACAAGCCGATCCACCAATACTGGGACACCCTGACCTTCCGCATGCTCGATCTGAATCCCGACATGCGGCCCGACAACTGCGCCGTTATAATCGAGGAGCTGGAACGGTTCCAGACCCACAGGGGCGAACCGTCTTCCGGCGACGGAAGGAAGAGGGAACAGCCCGCCGCGGCCGCATCTCCAGCCCCAGCCCCCGCGCTCCCGCAGCCATCGCTCACCAACTTCGTTCAGGCCGAAAACGAACGGGCCAAAGAGCGCCTCAAAAAGTTCATCAATGATGCGGGTGAGCAGTTCCAGGCCGGAAACTACGCGGCCGCGCTTCCCCTGTTCGAGGCGTCACTGGCTGTCGTCGTCAACCCGGAGGACCGGAACAACGTCCTCGAATGGATGCGCCTTTGCCGCGAAAAAATCCAGGAGGCGAAAGACCGCCAGAAACCGACCTACATGTGCCCGAACTGCCTCAAGCCGTTTCTCTGGAGCGAGCCCGGTGCCATGCCTGAGTCTCTTGCGTGCCCCCTGTGCCACTGCATTCTTCGGTTCGACCCGATTCGAAAAGTCCTGAGAAAACAGACGACGATCGTAAACAAAACGCCCCCTTCAACCGACATTCCGGTGCAGGCTTCCCAAAAGAAGGGCATGCCGGGAAATCTCGGATATCAGGTGGCCTTTCTCGTTCTGGTCGGGTTGTCGCTTCTCGATTGGTTTTACCCGGAAGTTTTCGAAGAAGGAATCGGATGGCTGTACAGAAACACGGTGAGTTCGATCGTCGGCGTCAGCGCGGGGAAGGTGGTTCTCGTGCTGCGCTTTGTGATGCATCTCGCGGTGCTGGTCACCGTGGTCAGGCTGGCCTATATCCTCTCGGGATTCTGACCCCCGGCCTCAACCCGAAAGCGGGGCGCGCGGCCCGACTGGTTCTGCTGCTGACGGCCTTCGCGTTTCTCGTGTCGGCGTTCTCCGTCATCCTGGCCGGTGATCCGGGAATCACGGGCGAGGTGAACAACGATCGCGAGAGGTATCTCCAGCGGCTCAAATACATGCGGATGAAGCGGCCGGACAATCCCGAATACAGCTACCAGATCGGAAATCTGTATTCCAGTCTCCAGATGGAAGACGAAGCGATCAAGGAATACCGACGCACGCTCCGGGTCGATCCGCACCACCCGGGCGCGAAATGGTTTCTGAGCCGTGTGCTTTCGAGCAAGGGCTATCACGAAGAGGCGTTTCGCCTCGTGCGCGAGCTGATGGACCAGCGACCGGAAGACCCCGAACTCTACTATTGGGCCGGCGAAATCCTGCTCAAACTCGATCAGCCTGAACTTGCGAAGGAATACTTTGCCCGCGTCGACGAACTGAACTTCCCCGACCGCAAGCCTCCCGTCTCGATCAAGCCCGTCATCCGGTGATCCACCCCGAAAACAGCTTCATCACGGAGATACGAAGACCGTTTTACCGCCGAGGCGCAGAGGCACAGAGGCGCAGAGGAAGAAACGAGATGGAAAAGAGAAAATGAACTTTTCCCTAAGCGTCTCCGAGTCTCCGCGGTGAATCGTTCGAATTTCAACATACCAGAGCACAGAGGTTTCACAGAGAAAAGAAACATCTCTGTGAAACCTCTGTGTTCATCGGGTTTTCTGTGCTGAGTAACCCGAGGGTTACTTTTTCATTTTTTCCTTGAGGGCCTTGAGGTCGTCGTCGATCGATCGGTCGCGCTCGAGCTGCTCGAACTTCTGCTCGATCGTCGCCTTGTCCAGTTCGGCAAGAGCACCGGCCATGGCTTCGGTTTTTGCGACCTTGTCGGCCATGCGGTCGAAGGCGTCGAACAGATCGGCCTGCTCGTTGATGCTGCTGACCGTGTCGGTGAGGTCGATCCGGGTTTCGGCGCGCTTCTGGCGGCTCAGCAGGACCTGGCGCTTGTTCTTTGCCTCCTCGATCTTGAGTTCGAGGGCCTTGTAGCTGGTCTTGAGCAGCTCGACGGCCTTGCGCTGCTCGTCGAGCTCGGTCTCGAGCGACGTCGTGATGTCGGCATACGACTTCTTGCGTTTCAGCGCCTCGCGGGCCAGGTCTTCGCTGTTCTTTTCGAGCGCCAGAAGTGCCTTGTTTTCATACTCGCCGGTCAGCTTCCGGTTTTCATCGACCTTGTGCTCGAGCAGCTTCTCGTCCTTCATCGAGCGGGCGATCTGGAGCTTGATCTCGCGCATGTTCTCGTTCATGTCGGCGATGATCTGTTCGAGCATCTTTTCGGGATCTTCCGCTTTCTCTATCAGTGCGTTGATGTTCGATCGGATGATCAGTGAAATCCGCTTGAAAATACCCATAACCCGTCCTCCTTGGTAAGTTGGTATCACGCCCTCATTGCAGCAAAATGAATGCCAAGTGTCTCAAACACCGATCAGAGACGCATTCCAGAGGTTGGGGCGAAATCATGGCCCCTCAGGGTGCGTCGAACGTGTCCTAGGTCGCGAGAAGACGAAATATGCGAAAATCCTGCATAGGAGCGGTTGTTCCCGGAATGACCGAAAAAACATGCGCCATCGATGTCACATCCGGTTCCGACCGAAAGCCTTGTCGAGCTCGCGTTCGAGTTCGGCGCGCCAGGCATCGCCGAGATATTCCCCCAGAAGCTTCGCACCCCAATCGAGCATGAGTGGCGCGTTAGCGACCGAACGGCAGTGGGGGGCGATATACTGGTTCAGAAGCCACTGGTCGCCGGACTTCTGGAGAACGAACGGAAACAGGCTGCACCAGAACGGTTTCCATTTCGTGACAGGAAGCCTTTCGTCGAGACAATGGGAATGAATCGAGCAGTAAAGCACATTCTCGGCGCCATGATACGCGAAGGGGCAGGGGGCGTTATGGCTGACTTCCCGGATGTACAGCCGCCCCTTGTAGGTTTCCGAGATCCCGTTTCTCAGGAACTGGACCGAGGCTCTCGAAAGGCGGCCCTGAACTTTCGGGAACAGGATCGCCAGCTTGTCGGCTTCTTCCTGGTCGATCGGTGTGCCCCGGTCGCCGATTGCGCAGCAGCAGCCTTTGCACGCCGAGAGATCGC
>MWAR01000542.1 GCA_002068715.1 bacterium ADurb.Bin374 | reverse complement strand
TGCATGCGGATCGTCTGCTGCTGATCGCCCGGGAACGAGCCGATGACACGGTGGATCGACTCGTAGGCGTTGATGGTGTGCAGGGTCGAGAAGACCAGGTGGCCGGTTTCGGCGGCCGAGATGGCGAGATGCATCGTCTCGGTGTCGCGCATTTCGCCGACGAGGATGACGTCGGGGTCTTCGCGCAGGGCACCGCGGAGGGCGTTCGTGAAATTGAGGGTGTTGGTGCCGAGCTCGCGCTGGGTGACCGCGCAGCGCTTGTGCGGATGGACGAACTCACCCGTGGAGCCAGTGACGAGGATCAGACCGGACCGGTGGTTGCAGATCTTGAGCATGATGTCGCGGTCGATCGACAGCTCCTCGAACGTCGGCACGATGTTCGGAATGATGCGGAACACGGCCGCCATGCCGTTTTTCTGCATGAACATATTGGCGCGGAAACGAGCGCAGTCATGGATTTCGAACGAGAAGTCCAGCTCCATGCGTTCGTTGAACACGGCTTTCTGCGGCTCGGTCAGCAGGGAGAACAGCAGATACCGGCTTTTTTCGGGCGTGATCGTCTCGAACGTCGTCCGGACGAGCTCGCCATGGATGCGGATGCTCGGCGGCAGACCGATATTGATGTGGAGATCCGAGCCACCCTCCTCGTGCAGGTAGTAGAGGAGTTCCTTGATGTCCGTAATATTTTCTTTGTTATATTTCCGCGACAGGACGCGCGTTTCGACGTTCTCGGGCTGCAGGCTCTCGATCGTGATCTTTTCTTTCTTGAGAACCGAGTCGATCTGATCGCTCGACAGCTTCGAGCTCAGCGAGATGATCTTGTCCTTTTCGAAATCGGTGCTGCTCTCGTAGAGCGACAGGAACGAGGGAATGCCCGGATAGTCGCGCCGCTTGAGAATTTCCTTCGACCACCAGGCGACGTCGGAGTTCCGGTCCATGGTCGCGAGAAGGAGGTCCTTGATGAAGGCGTTTCTCGGGTGTTTCGACAGGTTCTCGACGATCGTGTGGCGAATCGAGAGGTCCTTGTCGTCGAGTTTGAGCAGCAACAGGCCCGCGACGAGCTCGAACTTCTGGAGCTTGGAGATCGACTCGACGCCGCAGGTTCGGATGAGGGTGTTGCGGTTGTTGTCGATGAGGAACAGAAGCGGCCGCAGGGCGTCCTTCGAACCGATCTCGCCGATGACCCTCAGGACGGGCAGCAGCAGCAGTTCATCCTCGCTGTCGAGACAGGCGAGCAGCGGATCGAGGGCGTGCACGCCGAGCCGGGCGAGGATCTTCATCGCGTAGTCCTGGATGAAGACCGAATCGTCCTTGAGGAATGGCAGAAGATCCTGGACGATGAGGGGGTCTCGGACCTCTGCCATCGCCGTGAGCAGGAAGTATTTCGATTCCTGCGTCAACGGACCGAAGAAGGTCTGGAGGTCCTTCATCGCGTCGAGGCCGAGAACTCGGCCCATGAGAATCATTATCGAGATGCGCGTTTCCTGGCTTGCCGAGGGAAAGATTCCGAGCAGCGGCATGACGATCTCGCGGCCCCAGTTGGTCAGGGCCTTGATCGCCTCTTCCCGGACGAGCATCGACGGGTCCTCGAGCAGGCGCAGAAGAGTCTGCAGGGAAGCCTCGCTGCGGATCTCGCCGAGGCCGGCGCAGATGTACGGCTTCACGACTGCGCTCCGGTCGGCTTCGAGCATGCGCTGGAACAGCGTGAAAGTCTTGTCCTTGAGGATGAGCGGGATGAGCTTGATGCAGTCGTATTTCTGCCGGCTCGGGCAGGTCATGAAGAATTCCTGGATGATCTGGTAAATGCCGTCTCCCAGACCGATCAGCAGGTTTTTCGCCTGTTTGCGGATGATCCAGCTCGGGTCGCTGATCTTGTCGAGCAACAGCAGGACCATTTCCTTGCTGGGCTTTTTCCCGAGGGCTTCGAGCGCAAGGCGCCTGATCTCGTCGTTCTCGCGGCTGTTGACAACCTCGACGAGCTCTTCCTGGGCGATGAGGGAGAGCTCGATGAGCATGAAGTATGTCCAGAACCGGACAGTGGTATCGGTCGAAAGCCGGAGCGCGGGAAGCACGTCCTTCAGAACCGTCGGATAATTGCAGACAACCTGGACAGTCTTTTTCTGGATCGTCTCGAACTTCGACGAAAGAGCGAGCGGAAGGATCGTCGAGATGATCTTGCGCTGTTTCTCGGTGTTCTGCGACTGGAGCAGCGAGCCGAACTTGTCGACCGCCGTCTCGTTATCCAGGTAATCGGTACTGCGAAGCTTGTCCTGCAGGCTTATCAGGATTTCTTCAATCATTCGTCCAAGTCCGTATCCTCAGGTGATGATGGAACATTATACCAGCCATGATAGGAGAACACCACAAGTATCGGCGCGGCTGTTTGTATCTTGACCGGAAACACGATCTGGTGTAGAATCGACAGACCAACTTCCACGACGGAAGCATAAACGAACGGAGGTATTCTCAGTCATGGCCCTTGTTTCAATGAAAGCCCTGCTCGAGGCCGGCGTCCATTTCGGACACCAGACCCGCCGCTGGAACCCGAAGATGGCGAAATACATCTTCACCAGCCGCAACGGAATCTACATCATCGATCTCCAGAAGACGACGAAGCTGCTCGACGAGGCATGTGAGTTCGTCAAGAGCGTCGTGCGCGAAGGCAAGTCGGTTCTCTTCGTCTCCACCAAGCGCCAGGCTCAGGATATCATCAAGGCCGAAGCGGAGCGCTGCGGCATGTTCTTCGTGAACTATCGCTGGCTCGGCGGCATGCTGACCAACCACGTCACGATCCAGAAGCGCATCGCCCGCCTCAAGGAACTCGACGAGCTGATCGACAGCGGCAAGATCGAGTCGTATCCGAAGAAGGAAGCTTCGCAGATGCGCAAGGAGCGCGAGAAGCTCGACCGCTCCCTCGGCGGCATCAAGAACCTGAAGGGCATGCCGGGCGCGATCTTCATCATCGATCCGCACAAGGAAGCCATCGCGGTCGCCGAAGCCCGCACGATGAACATTCCGATCGTTTCCGTAGTCGACACCAACTGTGATCCCGACCAGATCGACTACGTCATCCCCGGCAACGACGACGCCATCCGCGCCGTGAAGCTGGTCACCGGCCTCATGGCCGACGCCGTCATGGAAGCTCTCGAGGGCAAGCCGTTCGAGGAAGTCCAGGGCGTCGCCGCCGACGCAGCCGCCATGGCCGCCGCCGCCGGAGCCCCCGCTCCCGCCGCCGCCGCAACCGTCAGCAAGGTCGCCGAAGAAGGCGCCGAGAAGCTGGTCATCGAGTAACTATCGCGGTTCCCAATCACCGCAGTTTTCGTAGAATAAAGGGAGTAAAAGATGGAAATCAATGCCAAGATGGTATCCGAACTGCGCGAGAAGACCGGCGCCGGCATGATGAAGTGCAAGGAAGCCCTGGTCCAGTGCAAGGGCGACGTCGAAGCCGCCGTCGATTACCTGCGCAAGAAGGGCCTCGCCTCGGCCGACGGCAAATCCGGCCGTGCCACTTCCCAGGGCCTGGTTCACCCCCATCTCTCGACGGACCGCCGCACGGCCGTCATGCTCGAGATCAACTGCGAGACCGACTTCGTCGCCCGCAATGAGCTGTTCAAGGACTTCATCGGCCAGCTCGCCCAGCATACCCTCAATACCCCCAAGATCACCAGCGTCGAAGAACTCGATGCCTCGACCCACAACGGCCAGAAGGTCGAAGAGACCCGCAAGAGCCTCATCTCCAAGACCGGTGAAAACATCACCATGGGCCGGCTCGAACGCATCCAGATCCCGACCGGCAAGCACGGCACGTTCGACACCTACGTCCATGGTGACGGCAACATCGGCGTCGTCGTCCAGCTGATCACATCGAGCCAGGAAATCGCTTCGAACCCGGAAGTCGTCACCCTGGCCCACGAGATCGCCCTCCAGGCCGCCGCGATGAAGCCCCGCTACACCGACCGGACCGAAGTTCCCGCCGCCGACATCCAGCGCGAGAAGGAAGTCATCCTCGGCCAGATCAAGAACGATCCGAAGAACGCGAACAAGCCCGAGAATATCCTCGCCAAGATCGTCGACGGCCGCATCGACAAGTTCTACAAGGAATACTGTCTGGTCGACCAGACCTACGTGAAAGACGACACCAAGACGATCCAGGATCTGTGCAACGAGCTCGGCAAGAAGCTTGGTGGCACGATCACCGTCGGCACCTTCCGCCGCTGGGTCCTCGGCGAGCGCCCCGTCGCCACCGAGACTCCCAAGGCCGAAGCCTGCTGCGCCTGCTGCGGCTGAGCCCGACGTGAGTCCGGATCAGATCGATCCTGACCTGCCCTGACCTTTTCAGAGACGCCCCCATGGGGCGTCTCTGTGTATATCAGGCGTTATTCATTCTCTTCATGGCATGATGAAGGAGAGCAACACGTGACAAGGACCAAACCGATGTTCAGACGCCCCCTCCTCAAGATCAGCGGGGAAATGCTCGGCGGAAGCGCCGGGACGGGCTTCAACCGCGAGGCGATCGAAACCTACGCGGCCGCCGTGGCGGAACTGACCAAGCATGGCATCACCCCTTCCCTCGTGATCGGCGGCGGGAACTTCTTCCGGGGTGCGCGCGGGCATCTGCCGGCCCTCGAACGGCATCACGCCGACTACGTGGGCATGCTCGCCACGGTGATGAACGCGATCTGCTTCGCCGACCATCTGAGCGCGACCGGGGTCAGGGCGAAGGTGTTCTCGGCGACGGCGATGGAGCCGATGGTCGAGCCGTACGGCATCGACAAGGCGAAAGCGGCCCTCGACGCGGGTATCGTCTGCCTGTTCGGGGGCGGGACGGGAAGCCCGTATTTCAGCACCGATTCGGCGTCGGCGCTTCGCGCGATCGAGACGGGATGCGACGTGCTGATAAAAGCGACCAAGGTCGACGGCGTATACGATTCAGATCCGATGAAGAACCCTAGCGCAAAGAAGTTCGATACGATACAATACCGGGAAGTCCTCGACCGTCAACTCGGCGTCATGGATCTCGTCGCCATCACGCTGTGTCGTGACAACCGCATGCCGCTGCTGGTGCTCTCGATGGCGGAGCCCCATGTCCTGTTGCGGGCCTGCAACGGAGAGCCCTTGGGCACCCGGGTCGTCGAAGGGTGAATGATTTTTTACTCAATTAATCCAATCAAGGAGAGATCAGGAATATGGCAACAGTCGATTCGATCATCAAGGAAAGCACCGACAAGATGGTTCAGTCGATCGAGGTGCTGAAGAAGGAATTCTCGACGATGCGCACATCACGCGCGACGCCGTCGCTCCTCGACCGTATCACCGTCAACCATTACGGGGCCGAGACGGCCCTGCACCACGTCGCATCGATTTCCGCCCCTGATCCAAAAACGCTTATGATCCAGCCCTGGGAAAAGAACCTCCTGGGCGAGATCGAGAAGGCGATCCAGAAGTCGGACCTCGGTCTGAACCCGCAGAACGACGGCCATGTCATTCGGCTGCCGATTCCTGCGCTGACCGAAGAGCGCCGCAACGACCTGGTCAAGACATGCAAGAAGAAAGCCGAGGAGTTCCGGGTCGCCATCCGGAACGTCCGTCGCGACGCGAACGACGCCATCAAGGCCCTCGAGAAGAAAAGCACGATCACGCAGGACGATAGCAAGAAAGCGGTCGATCGCGTGCAGAAGCTCACCGACGAGCACATCGAAAAGCTGAACAAGGTGCTCGAAACCAAGGAAAAGGAGATCATGGGGAAGTAAGGTCATGTATCGCATCAGCGAAGACTGCGTCGAATGCGGTTCCTGCCTCGCCGTGTGCCCGGTTAAGGCCATCAGGGAAGGCGAACCGTATGTCATCACCAGCAAATGCAACGACTGCGGCCGATGCGCCGAAGTCTGTCCCGTTGAAGCCATCCGGCTGGCCGGGGCCGACGACTGAGACCGCTCCGATCACGCCCGGCAGCCGCCCCAGCGGGGGCTGCCGGGCGGTGATTCCCCTCCGACTCAACACATGCCACAATTATCAACACCTGAGCGGCAGCAACAACTCGAAGCGCTTCTGAAGCAGGTTCGAGCGTCCTCCGTCCCCGTTCCGGCCCATATCGGCATCATCATGGACGGCAACGGCAGATGGGCGAAGATGCGCGGCTACAGCCGCATTCGCGGCCACCAGACCGGGGCCCGGAACGTCAAGACGATCGTGCGGTTTGCCGACAAACAGCTCGGCGTGAGACATATCAGTCTCTATGCATTCTCGATCGAGAACTGGGCGCGACCCAGCTTCGAAGTCTCCGCGCTCATGCGGCTGATCAGAGCCTACATCGTGCACGAGCGTAACGAACTCCATGCCGAGAACGTCCAGTTCCGGCTCGTCGGCAGACGCGAGGGGCTCGCCCCCGAGATCCTCGAAGAGGCGAAACAATCGACCGAGCTGATGTCGCGCAATACCGGCCTCACGCTGAATCTCTGCATCAACTACGGCGGCCGGGCCGAGATCGTCGATGCCGTCAAGCGTATCGTCGCGTCGGGCATCTCGCCGGAAAAAATCGACGAGAAGCTGATTTCGAAAAGCCTCTACGCCCCCGACGTCCCCGACCCCGACCTGATCGTCCGGACGAGCGGCGAAATGCGGCTGAGCAATTTCCTGCTCTGGCAGAGCGCATATAGCGAACTTTATATAACAGACGTTCTCTGGCCGGACTTCGACGAACTCGAGCTCGTGAAAGCCGTCGCCGCCTACCAGGGACGAGAGCGCCGCTTCGGCAAGACCGGGGAGCAGATCGGCGGCAAGGATCCGGAATGATCTCGAGGCTCCCGCTCATCGTTCTCGGCATTCCCCTCGTCTACGGCGTCCTGGCGGCGGGTCAGTGGCCCCGCTGCATTCTCTTCTCGCTCATCGCGGCCGCCGGCCAGTGGGAGTTGTTCGGCATGTTCGGCCCGGCGACGCCGAAACCGAAATATGTTTTCGAATATACTTCTGGAGCCGTTCTTCTCGCCGCGACCACCCTGTGGGGCGAGCGGGGTCTCCTGTTCGGGGCGGGCCTGCTCGTGCGCGCCCA
>MWAR01000541.1 GCA_002068715.1 bacterium ADurb.Bin374 | reverse complement strand
CGGCCCGCCCGCCGTCATCCGCGCCATCCGAGCTGGCCAGGCGATGCTCGACGCCATGAAAACGCTCAACCGCGACCGCCAGGCAGCCGGGCTGTTCACCTACCAGGCTGGAATCGGAATCGCGGGAGGCCGTCTTCTCAGCGGAGCGATCGGCCATGCTTCAACCCGACTCGACTTTGCCCTTCTCGGCCCTTCGATCGCACGAGCCGCAGAACTCGAGGCTTTGACCAAGCTCGTGCCGAAGCATCCGATCGCCGTCGACGCCGCACTGGCGCCGTTCCTCGGGGAATATGCCGCCCGCACGCTGCCGATTCCCGGCCACGAGCAGTCGGCCCTTGCCATCCTCCCCTCCGGTAATACTATATCTTATGATATATATACACCGGCCATCCCCGTTCGTTCTGGTCCCGAAGCACACCCCGTCACGCCGGCACCCGCCGACGAGGAAGGCTATGCCGCGGGAACGGGCCGCTCGTCTTTCGACGACGACATCCGCTTTACATGGGCATTCGCGTTTCTGCCGGGTCTGCTGTTTTTGGCCATTCCCTTCGTCTCGCTGTTCGTTGCGACCGATTCACGGCTGAACGGCACGATCGATCGAACGGTGCGGGATGCGCTCGAGTCGCATGATACGGCGATGCTGAAACTGCGGGTGACGAATCCGGTTATTCACATGCTCGAAGATCGGATCGACCTGGTGTGCGACAGACTGGCCGGCACTTTCATGCGAAGCGCCCCGGATCAGGGCGTAGAGATGCGCCTGAAAGCATGCAGAGAAGCGATGTCGGAACTGGCATCGCTTGAATTCAGCCCGAAGCTCGCCGCGGTCCTGTACCGCCAGCCGGAGACTCCGCCTGCCTCCTGGCCCCTCGCCTTCTGCATGGGCGCCGACGGGACAACCTCTGCCAGTTTTCTGCGCGACCTTCTCGCAAGGGGTGCCTGCAATTTCGAAGGGATTTCGCATCGGGATCTGCCGGAGGTCGCTTCCGGGATTCCCGCTCTCGTCGGCAAAAATGTCGGTTTGAGCCGCCTCGAGGCCAACATGCTCAACGAGGCCGTTCCCGCCACGCGCAACGGTGAGAACACGTGGTTTTACTGGCGTCCCATCCTGGCCCAGTTCGATATCCGCGCAGTGGATATCGCAACCTCGGCGTCGCCTCTTTCCCCGCGAAGAAACCGCAATCGGCCCGTCGCCGGATATCTGCTGGCAATGTTTCCCCGGCATTCCGGAGACGATCTTTCGCTGCGCCCCCTCCTCAATCTCCTGAACGCAGGCGGCATGGAAGTCAGAATCGACAGCCGGCCCGCACCGGGCGATGCTTCAGCCTCCACGAGCCTCTCTTCGTCTCGATTCCCGCTCGGCCTTTCAGAGTCGGCCTCGGGCCTCATCGAAACCCGGGGCGAGAGATACGTCGTCTCGAGAAACGAAGCGATCGTTTCCGGTATGCACCTGACGTTCACCTTCGCCACGCCCCTCCCGTCGTCCGCCGGGGACTTCACCCGCAAGCCCCCCGTCGCGGCCGCGTTGGCCCTCCTGTATCTGGCCGGTGCCGGCATCTGGTATCTGACGATCTTCCGTGGGGGCGGCCTCGCGAAGTCTCTCTTCAGCCAGCTTCTTACGGGATTTCTCGCAGCGGCGCTCCTCCCCTTCGCGGCGATTCTCGCCGGAGCCGCGAGGTTTTCGGCCGAAGACATTCATATTCGTATGCGGAACGAGAGGTTCGACCTCGTCCAGCGGCTCGATGAAATCGACCGCCTCCATCAGCTCCGGTATCCCTTCGTCTGGGACCACATCGAGCGCCTGAGCAACCATCCGGGCATCATGAAAGCGATCCTGAAATATCAGGGCGCAGCCCAGTCGAAAGCCCCAGGCGTATCCGCGGGCAGAACGTCTTCCGCCGGCACTGCCCCTCTCACCAGAATGCTCGGTGCCATCAAGAGCGCTTCACACGCGGGGCCGCTTCCCTACTATATTCAGCAAATTCTCCTTGCGGCGCCCGGAGGATGGAAGTTCAGCCTCGGCGAAGGCTCCGCCGAAGAGCAGAAACATGATTCGTTCAGCCACTACCTCTCGAGTATCGCCGGTCTGCTCTTCACCTCGATCGGCGACACCCCCGACAGATCAGCCGTCGAAGCCCCCCTCGGAAACGCCGTCAAGCAAGAGATGGCGATCGACATCGGCTTCTCGATCTTCAGGTCGGTCTTCATCTCCGATATATCCTACCCGTTCCTTTACTCGACCCTCGTCCACATCCTGCTCCCGGGGGGAAACGGCGTCTACGGCATTTCGAACGTGCTGCTGCCGGATCCCCTCCGGCCCCGCGGCTTCTTCTCGATCACCTACAACGCCGCGCGCATGGAGCTCGATGCCCTCCAGCACGTCATCCGGGACAATCCGTCGAGATTCGCGCTTTTCGGCTGTCCGCTGCAGAACTGCGCGACCATGATAAGGCCCGATCTCGGAGGCATGTTCGCGCCGATCGCCGGGATCGCACGATGGACGCAGGCCGGGAACACCCCGATGAGCTTCCGGACCGGCATTGGTTCGTTCACCTTCCTGGTCGAGGCCCGGCCCGGCGTCCACAACCCGCGGGTGTTCCTTGCCGCCGCCGCGTCGGAACTTCCGCTTCTCGCCGCCACGCGCAACGTCCAGCAGGGATTGTTCCTCTGGCTTGCCGCGGGAGTTCTTGCGACGCTCCTCCTGGCCTGGCGTTCCGCCATAGACCTGCTTGCCCCCATCCGGGGTCTCGAAGCAGGCATGAAGGGGTTGGCCGCGGGCAGGTTCGAATCGCGGATCGGGATCTACAGGTCCGATGAGATCGGCGACCTGCAGCGCTCGTTCGACCGGATGGCCCGAAGCCTGCAGGAGCGGGAACTCATCAGGACCATGATGTCGAGCGAAGCCAGAAAATCCGCCGAGAGCGCAGCATCCGGGGGCGAAGCGACGGCCGGCTCGGCCGGCGAGCGCATCGACGCCGTCATCGCGATGATCGGCGTTCCGGATTTTCAGGGTTTCATGGCCTCGATGCCGCCGGACACCCTGTTCGAGGCACTCACGACCCAGACGTCCCTTCTGTGCGATCTCTTCATCGGCGCCGGCGGTGATGTCGACAAGGTCATCGGCGAAAAGTTGCTGATCGTCTTTCGCGGCGGCTCCCAAACGGAAAACGCCTCGCGTCTGCTGAGAGCGCTGGGCCGTCTGAGAAACGCCGACGGACAGCGACTCCCATTCCCCGTCTCGGTAGGTATTTCGGCCGGTCCGGTCATCAGCGGTTTCATCGGCTCGGGCCCGAGGCGCGACCACACCGTCATCGGCGACACGGTCAACACCGCCGCCCGCCTCCTGGCCTTCGCCGGCGAACTCGTCGGCCGGCCCCGGATCGTGCTTTCCGCTTCCTGCCGCGCCCTTCTTCCGGCCGATGAAACCTGCGCGGACCTGGGCGGCGTTTCGGTGAAGGGAAAATCAGAACCAATAGTTATATATCGACTATTACCCTATGAAACGGAGCGTGACCGGACATGAGTAAGTCAGCCAGTCCATTCAGGATCTTCGTCGTGTCGGGCGGTGTCGGCGCGTGCGGCGAGCAGGTCGTGAACACCGTTCTTGCGCAGTTTCCGGAAGCCAGCGTCGAAATCGTCACCCTCGGGAACATCCGGGATAGCGCCCAGCTCGATCGCGCCGTCGCCCTCGCGGCGGAGTCTGGCGGCATCATCGTCTTTTCCCTCGTCGACGCCGGTCTCGGTTCATACATGCGCAAGATTGCCGACAGGCGCGGCATCACGGCCCTGGATATCACCGGGCCGCTCCTCGAAACCCTGGCTAAGAGACTCGACATGCCGCCGCTCGGACAGCCGGGCCTGTACAGGCGGCTTCACAAGGAATACTTCGAGCGGGTGGCAGCGATCGAGTTCACCATGTCCCATGACGACGGCCGTAATCCGGAAACCTGGCACGAGGCGGATCTTCTCCTTCTCGGGGTTTCGCGCACCGGGAAAACGCCTCTCAGCATCTATCTTTCCGTCCTCGGTTGGAAAGTCGCCAACTTCCCGATCGTGCCCGGTCTGGAGATTCCGGAACTGCTGTTCCGGCAGGAGGCCTCGCGGGTCATCGGACTGACCCTGTCACACGACCGGCTGCTCTCGTTTCGAAGACACCGGAGCGACCTGCTCGGCATGCGCGAGAAAACCGATTACATCGATCCCGCCAAGATCGTCGGGGAACTCGAATTCGCCGGAAGGGTCTTCGTGAAAGGCGGCTTCGAGGTGATGGACGTGACGGACAAGACCGTCGAGGCCAGCGCGAACGAGATCATCAAGCGGCTCGGCAAGGTTTCCGATCCTCGGCGGACGCCGCCAGTTTGACAGGGGGGATCCGTTCAGTTACGATTGCCACGGAAAGCATTTTCAGTCGTGAGGAACACCCATGGACCGCATCTCACAGAACAATACCTACCAGCCGCCCTGGATGATTCGCCGTGAGACCGTTCCGGCGCCAGCCGAACGCCGGAACGCCGCGCTGCCGGCACAGGCGCAACCGGAGGCCCAGAAGGCTGCTCCGGCGCAACAAGCCCCGAGCACGCCAATCCCTCGTCTGGGGCAGAATATCGACGTCCGGGCCTGACCGCATCGGGCGGGTTTTACCCGGGTCAGAGTTCCAGTTCGTCGAGGGAACGGTAGACGGGAACGCCCCCGGTCACAAGCCGGGCGTGCGAATTATGGCCGGCGGCCACCAGGACGCAGTCAACCCCGAGATGGCGCGCCGTCTCGAGATCGTGAAGGGTGTCGCCGATCATCAGGGTGCGGGCCGGATCGACACCGCACTCTTTCACGAGGCGCTTTCCCAGCTCGACCTTGCTTTTCGCATACTGGTCTGAAAGCCCGCGAACCGCCGTGAAATAGCCGGACAACTCGAAATGCTCGATGATGCGCTTCAGATCGTGCTCGAACAGGGCCGAGAGAACATACTGTTTTTTCCCCTTCGTCAGAAGCTCGTCGAGCAGCCCCTTTGCCCGCCCGTGCAGCCGGCAGTCGAACATGGCAGTTTCATATGCATTGATATACTCCATGCCGATCTTCTCGAAAGGCTCGTTCGTGAAGTCGAACCCGGCACTCCGATAGAAATTGATCACGGGAAACTCAAATATCTCAAGATATTTTTCAGCGGACAACGGGGGCAGACCCCTTGAGACGAGGCTGCGGTTGAGGATGTCGACGCAGACCTTCATGTCATCGATCAGGGTTCCATTCCAGTCCCAGATGAAGGCGTCGTAACGTTGACTCAGCGGCTTCATGCACGCCTCCTTCGAACGATATTCCCTCTATGATGCCCCACCTCCGCTCAAAATTCAATCCCACCCTCCGGCAAGCCGACATCGATTCGGTCGTTGCGGGCCGATCACGATCCGTCTCTGCGCACCATGGAGTCGATCTTCAAGTATTCGGGCGTTGTTGCATGGAGGGCGGGGTTCTGGTAGAGTGTACGGCGTGTCGGCCCGGGGCCGACATATCACACCGGAACCGGAGTCGGCATGTATCTCGGGCGCGTCCTGGGGCGCGTGGTCTGCACCCAGAAGGACCACATGATGGAAGGGCTGAAGCTGCTCGTCGTCACGGCCATCGACGGAAACGGCAATCCGAAGGGAAAGCCGTTCATCGCGACCGACTCGATCGGGGCCGGAGCCGGCGAAACCGTTTTTCTGTGCGGCGGCGGCGAGGCGGCCCTCCCCTTCCCCGGCAAGCAGCGTCCCCCATCCGATGCAACCATCATCGGCATCGTGGACTCGATCGAGCGCTGACATGCAGATCGGAAGAGTCGTCAAGAAGGTCGTATCGACCGTCAAAAACTGCGTCTTCGACGCGCACCCGTTGCTGCTCGTCCAGCCCGTCGACATGGCCCTGAATCCGCAGGGCTCCGAAGTATTGTGCATTGATTTCATAGGCTCTGATATAGATGAACTCGTGATGATCATGAAGGAAGGCAGTTCCGTCCAGCAGATGCTGGGCATCAAGGAAGCCGCCGCCGATGCCGCTATCGTGGGCATCGTCGACACGATGCACCTTCATGACGAGTGCATCTTCGACAAATCGACCGAAGCCACCCGCTGATCAGGAGAGAGACACATGGAACAGATCGTAGAACAGATCGCCCGCGAAGTGATGATGAAGCTCAAGTCCCAGTCTTCGAACCGCGGCGGCTCGTATACCCCGCCCCAGACGGCGGGCTCGCAGGGCCGGCCCACGGCATCGGGCTGCGTCGCGGTCCTCGTGACGGCGAACTTCAAGGTCGTCGACCAGGTGATGCAGCAGATCGGCGCCGTCGTTCCCCAGGGCGGCCGGCTGCTCGTTTCCGACTACATGGTCGACAACGTCGGCGTCAAAAGCCTCGGCGGCTCCGTCCAGGTTCACACCTCGCGCACGATGAACGCCTGCGACGCCATCCGCGACATCAGCGAGTTGGTCATACCCTCGCTTTCGCTGAACACGCTTTCCAAGGCTGCGAACCTGATCGCCGACAGCTACGCCACCCAGATCATCTCCTACGCCCTGTGCGAAGGCATCCCCGTCACGGTGACCGACGAATCCCTGCTCGACGCATCGCGTTACTTCCCGTCCGGCGTCGCGCGCAAGATCGACAGTTTCAGGCGCGACCTCGAAGGCATGGGCGTCCGCTTCAGCCGCGGCGGCATCGTCGTGAAACCCGAGCATAAATGCACCACCTGCAC
>MWAR01000540.1 GCA_002068715.1 bacterium ADurb.Bin374 | reverse complement strand
CTCGAGAAAGGCGGCTGCGGCTGCGAGGACTTGCTTCATGTCGCCCTTCATCGAGCCTGACGAGTCGAGCAGCAGAACGAGCCGCAGCGGTGTGGCGACGGGCCGAACATCCACAACCGTTCCCGGAGAGCCGCCCTCCGTCACGCTCAGATCCGCGGGCGCGATCGTCCCGCTCCAGGCGGGTGTCGAGAATCGCACCGCGACATCCGCACCGGCCGTCGCGACGGACCGGATCTTCAGACCCGAAACTCCGCTCGTACCGGTGGCATCGGCGCTTTCGAGGAACGGCCAGTTCTCGACGACGGTGGTCTTCCCCTCGATCACGGGAACGAACCGCGTCGACATGTTGACGCCGGCATCCGAGGCATCGGCCCGGAGCTTCCAGAGCCCCGCGGGAAGCGTGAACACCACGTCGCCCCCGGGCGTCACGTCATACCGCGGCGCGTCACTGCGGAACTCGGGGTGTTCGATCTCGACAAGGTCGTTCGGGGCGTGGTCGATTTCGGGAAGGATGCCGGCGCGGGCGGCCTTCCTCACGATCATACTTCCGCCGCGGCCGGTGAAATCGGCGTTGGGAAGCGGCCCCAGGTCGACGATCCCGACGGTTCCGCCGACCGTTTCCGTGGCGTTGTTCGTCAGCACGACCCGCTGTGTCCCCGCGATCTGCGGAAGAGCGTCGAACAGGGTCGAGGGCCCGGCCGTCCCTTCGAGCGTGCCCGTATGCCGGATCGAGACGCTGCTTTCGCCGCCCGCCTTCGTCGCCGTCGCCTCCAACTCGAGAACCGTCGAAGCCGGCGCTGAAAACCTCAGCCCGAGATACCGCTTCCCGGCGTGGTCGAACTCGAGGGCAAGCCTGCCGGAGGCGCCCACCGAGAATGGCTGGGCCTCACCGGCCGTCAGCCGCTGTACGGGCGCTGCCGATGCCCCATCCTCATCCTGCGCTCGCGCGATCCGGTTTCCTGCAGCGGCGAAAATCACCAGCCCCAAAATAATCGCGAGGCATCTGTGAATAAATATATTGTTATAATAGCTATTACTATAAAACGAGGAAGATAATCGTGACTGTTGCTGCGGCAGGGTCATGGGTGCCTCCGAGAGATGTGATCGTGGGGTGAAACCGGTCAGTTCCCGACGGATGTGGTGGAACTGGCCGGTGAGTTGCCGGTGACGGCGGTGTTGCTCTTTTCGCGGATGAAGCCGAGAATCCCGGGAATCTCGTCCTTGACGATGGCGGCGATCCGTTTCAGGTTGGGAAGCCGGTCAAACCACTCCGAGGGCGACTGCAGGAACAAGAGTTCCTGATCCACCAGTCGCACGAGAAACGGGTTGCGGCCATGGCCCAGCGTTTTCATCCGCTCGAGAAAACTTCGGTATTCCTGGGCACCTTCCGGCCGTGTGGGCAGGATGGCGGCCACCCGGTAGATATCCATCAGCTTCTGCAGCGTCTGGAGCTGGCGCTTTCCACCCTTGTACCGGCTCAGGTCGCTCTGGAGCAGACTGTAATAATAGTATCGCGACTGGATCAGACTGCCCGTGAAATGCTCATAGATGATCCGGTACATCTGCAGCTGGCTCTGCAGGCCGACGGCATCGAAGCCGCTTCCCGAAGTGGCCGTGAACCGGCCTTGCTGCTTCAGTTCGGTGAAGGCTGGCACCAGATACGCGACCACCTGAAAACACTGTTTGGCGAGGTCATACCAGAGGCGGGCGAGCGTGAGCCGGTATTCATACTGCGTATCCAGGCTCGTCGCCGGCGTCAGGCTCAATCGCTGCTTCGCCTCGGCGATATTCTCCTTCTGGCGCCGGAAGGACTCGGAATTGACGAAATCCCGTGTCAGCAGCGCAATTCGGCCAAGCGCCAGGATCGTTTCGACGTTCTCCCCGATCTCCGTGGCCAGTTCCGGAATCGCCTTGCCCGGCTGATTGTACACTTCGGCGGAAATGCGTGCGTCGAGCGCCGATTCGTCGACGGCGGCGGCCAGATCGGCTTTCTTTTCCTCGGCCGGAGAAAACAACTGGCAGGTCGATCCGAACTCGCCTTTCCCAGTCTGGGTCTGCCAGGAAAAATCGAGCCTGCAGGTGACTAGATTGCTGTCTTCACCGTTTCCTGGCGGGGCGTTGCGGTCCCCCGAAAGACCGAACTTGAATTTCCTGATATCGTCATACAACGGTTGCATCTGTGACGATATAGAACCGTCGGCTACCGGATCGATGAAGCCCCAGGGCTCCTTGCGGTCCTCGAGATACGAGAAAAACACCGAATGACCGTCGATGATTTCCTGGAGAACGGGGGTGGCACCCTGAACCCCGAGGGTCTCGAGGCCGTAGGAATTCATCGCCATCTCCTCGATCAGATCCTCCAGGACCTTCTGCGAGAGAATGACCGCGTTCAGATGATCCGAGGAAAACTGGATCTCCTTTCGGCCGGAACGCAGGGTGGAAACCAGCATGACTCCGATGACGGCTAGGACTCCCAGACCGACGAGAATCTCGACGAGGGTCACGGCGCGGCGATGCGAGCGACTCATTCGAGACCTCCCAGGTTCATCAGACCGATGTGAGCCAGGAACTGGAACTGGTCCTGCTCGTGGATGACGGTCGCGTTGACCTGGACGCCGTTGGGCGAAAGACTGGTGAAGGTCATGCTGCGGACCGAGTCGAGAAGAACTTTCTCGCTCCGGGAATCATACGAGTTTGTATAATCTGTACGATATGATACAAGTTTGAAAACGCGACGGTTGAGCTTCTCCGAGGCCGGATTGTTCGGCTCTAGATACAGGATGGTCGTGCGGTTCACGATATCCTTGAAGATCACGTAGGGGAGCGTCTCGCCGATGATCGGCCGCACCAGGTCGGTTCCCTCCCGGATCTGCTCGACGGCCTTGTCGAACGCGCGACGGGCCTCCATCTGCAGGTTGGTCTGGGCCGACATCGCCTTCTGCGACTTGCCGACCGACTGCATGAACCGAACGGCGATTGTCGAGACCGACACGACGATGGCGATCACGACGAGCAGCTCGACCATCGTCACGCCTGTGGCGTTCCGCCGTCCGGGGCGGCCCGAAGAAGAGAACGATGGGCTCATAGTGTGCCATCCCCGGAGTTGCCGTTCGCGGCGGCTTCGGCCTCGGCCTTTTCCTTGGCTTTCAGCTCTTCGAGCTTCGCCTTGGCGTCTTCGATAGCCTTTTTGACCATATCGACGACGCCCTGGAGAACCAGTTTAGACTCCGCCTGAGCTGCGGCGACCTCGGGGGTCTTGGAAAACGAGTCGATTTTCCCCATCAGATCGTTCGTTGCCTGCTGGGAGGTGACGAGGTTGTTCAGCGTTCCGCTCCAGCCATCGAGAAGCTTCTGTGCCTCGGCCGAGTTCGACAAGCCTGCCGTGATTTCCTTGCTTTTGCCGAAATCCTCGTAGGCCCGGGAAAAGCCGCTGACGATATCCTGATACGCCGTGACCATCGTGGAGGAGACCATCTCCTCGGTCGCGCGTGCCGAATCCGCACTGGGAGCGTTCAGAAGATTCGTGGTGGCCATCGACACAAGGTCGTTCATGCCTTCCATGGCTTTTTGTCGTGCTTCCTCTGCCTCGTCCAGGATGGGATCGGCATCCGTCCAGTTGCCGCCCGTTCCCTGATCGGCAATGTCTTTTCCGGCATTGTATTTGTCCTTCGCAAGCTTCGATGCGTCCGTGATCGTCTTGACCTGCTTGTCCAGGGAGAACAGCGCCGAGTCCGTCTGCAATGGTGCAGACGGAGCTTTCGGGAAAGAAGGATCCGTGTCTGCCGGAGGAAAGGGCGTCGAGGGCCCGGGGCCGGGGGAGGTGGGCTGCTCGCCGGGGTTGGGAGGGAGTATTTCGGGAAATGGTGTCGGCGGCCTGTTGATGTACGGAGGATCTCCGGGATTTGCGGGATAATTCTTGTCGAAGGGAACGGGCGGTCGGCCACCGAGCTTGACGAGTGCCTGCTTCGGCGTCGTCACTGTGGCGAGCGTCACGGCCATCTCGTCGGATTTCTTCTGGTTTGATGCGCGTTCGGCGAGGAGATCGTCGACGGCTTTCGAAAAGCGCGACGGCCCCGCGCCCGTGGGAAAATCCCCGGATTCGCTCGCCTTGAAAAACTCGACGATGATGCGGTTCGAAATGTCGAGCAGATCATCGTTGAACGTGATGCGCCAGAAGTAGAGGCGCGAAGCCCCGGCCAGCGTCGTCTTGACGTAGATGTCGGCCTGAAACGGGTGTCCCGGCGTGTTCTCGACGAACAGATCGTATGTTCCCCCTTGGAGCGGAACGCCGGTTTCCCGATAGGGAGTGGAGGCGAAGGGGCGTTGTGCCCAGGAATCGGCGTGAAGTTTGGCCAGGAGTCGGGACATCGCCGAATACGCCAGCAGGAACGACCATTGATTGTTGCTGGAATGGAACACCTGGCTCTTGAGTCCCTGGTTCATCGTCGAGATCGATGTGACCATGCCGATGACCAGGACAAGTGCCAGAAATGCAATGGGAAGAGCTACGCCGCGACGGCAGGAACGTGTGCCAGAGATGATCATACGTATCTTTCCGGGAAGATATCAGCGCTGATTGATGGCAGGCGATTTGCTGCCAGGGTTGAACAGGGACTCCAGCGTGAAGGGGTCGAGTTCGATGGGCTTGCCTGGTGCGGTTCCGGCGGGAGCCGTCACCTGCTGGCCCGGTGTCAATTCGACCGAGTCTCCGGCGGCGGAGGTGAAACGCACCTTGCCTTCTTGCAGGGTCACCACGGTCTGCTGTGCCGTAACGTCGAGACGAAACACGGTGCCCAGGACGGCCGTGACGCCGTGCGGTGTCTCGACGCCGACGGATTTCTGTTGTGGCGTGACACGATATCGCGCGGACCCAGACTCCTGGCGGCCGAGTGAAGTTCGATCCTTGATCTCGTAGTAGGTTTCGGGCTGAAGGGTGACGTCAGTTCCGTCGGAATATCGGAGCTGTGCCTGTCCGTCCTCGCCCGTACGAACGGCGCTGCCGACGGACAATGCCAGATCGGCGGTCGCGGCAGCGAAGGCGGCTGTTCCGTTCGGGCGGGCTTCGACCTTCCCCTGGAGCGATTTCAGTGATGCGACGACTGCGTTGTCGCCGCGACCTCCGCCGCACCCCGCGGTGATCGAGGCCAGCGCCAGAAGACAGACGACGAGTATTGCATGGACGCAGGGAAGATTCCAGGAAATATTAGTAGACGATATAATATATCGTCTTCGTTCGTGTCCGATCATTTCATTTCTCCGATCCAATGAGCATCTCTGACGGTTGGCCACTTCGACCACCCCATCAGTATACAACACGAGAATGTCGCCGGGAAGAAATTTATTTCGACCGGTATGACACAAGTTATTGCCCGAACATCCAGAGACAGCCTCGGCTTCCCGATATTCTCGACTTCGACGATTGCCCGTGCGATCATATTCGCGACATGCCCGGCCGCTTTACATGGGGAAGGAGGAGCCTGAAATCTCCATGACGGGTTCCATCGCGGTTGTGGTCGGCCGACAACGGTCGGTCAGCAGTATACAGTCTGCCGAATTTCGAACGATAGTACCGTGGATTGGGATTGATATGCAAAGCCCGCGATGGCTCTGGGCAGGAGCATCGGGCTTCGTCCCCCCCCGGTATCAAGGAGAAGCGAAGAGACCTTCCATCTCGATCACGTCTGAATGCCGTTGCCGAAAGAAACGTGTCCGGCACATCCGGCGCAGGCGGCTCAGGTAATGCTCCAGCGAGGCGACGAAATCAGTGACCAGTCCGAATCGCCGATCGAGAGGATCGTATCATAGGTGTAGGAGCCGGTGAAAAAGTGGCTGTATTCGGCGACCGCCGCTTTCGGATCGACGGCATATCGCGCCTGGAAAGCCGCCGATTCGCGGCCGATCTCGATCAGGTTTTTGGTCGAGGTGATGCCCACGAACAGGTTTCGCAACTCCCCGTTGTCGTTGATGAACGACTCGATCCGCGCCTTGTCGGGATGATCGGCCTGGGTGACGACACGGCCGTCGAAAGAAACGGAAAGTTCGATCGGAGGCGTGGTCGCGATTCCCTCCCGGGACATCCATGAACCGAAATGTCGCCGGAAGATATCGGTGGCCTTTTCAATGTTCGATGTCAGAAGATCTCCGGTGACGGTCTTGCCGGAGGCGCCAGAAAGCATCCAGGGAACCATTGGCAGCTCACTGAGAAGCGTGCCGTTTCCGGAAGATGCTTCCGGAACCTGAAACGTCTTTCGGATATCTGCATACACGGCCCGGTCTATATCGGTCAGACGCCGTGTTCCGATGAACTCCGGCCCCTGCTGCTCCCGGGAAACAGTCTCAGACTTACAGTCTCTGTCAGATGAGCGCCCGGGGCCCGACCTGCCCGATGCGGGAAGTGGGCCGGCGACGCCCGGATGGCGCAGTTCAGCCGGAAACGTCCGATCTTCCGATGCAACATCGAGGACAGCACCGAAGTCAGTCTGCCCTGCAGCGGTTCCGGTGGCCCTGGACTGTATCGGGAGAGTGTGTGGCGAACGCACGAGGGAGAACGGCGAGTATGTCGACGTCATGGCAAGCCTCCAAGCCCGTCCGTGGAGAGCATTGTCGCGACAATCCCTGTCACTCTAGGTACATCGGCATTCCGGCAGAAATTCCGAAGACCCCGCGATGAGAGAAAAATCTTGCAGTCTATACCCACGTCGATCGCTCCCATGAACGCGTCGGAGATCATTTCGGCCGACTCGATGGAACACCGGCTATGAAAGACTCATCAAGAGGCTCGTTCAGCGGCGGGAGCGGTCGGCGATGAAGTTTTTGATGCTGCGGTCGTAGGTGGCTTCACCCTCTTTCGTGAAGAGACAGCCGGGAACCTCGCCGTGGGTGCGGTGATAGGCGATGCACTCACAGCAGATGCCCTTGCGGGGACAGGGCTCGTAGGTGCAGGTGCACCCGGGAATATTTTTCCTCTTGCAGTCACCGGACATGACGTTCCTCCTGGATGATTTATATTCTCAGGTATGTATGGGCAGGTCTCAGACCCGCCCATACGGATGTGGGTATCGCGTATGGGCGGATTCGAACAGCTATCGTGCGCGCTCATTCGAGACGAAGATGCCGGGGCGGCCGGGGAGAGGGCATTTGTTCTCGCAGATGCCGCAGCCGATGCACATGTCGGCGACGACGTAGGGGTATTTGATCATGCGTTTCGTTCCGTCGGGAGCGGTCGCCTCGCGCCGCTCGAACCTGATCGCCTTGTCGGGAACGGGGCAGTGTTCCTCGCAGACGAGGCAGTCCTCGTTGCGCCGATAGGGGATGCAGAAGTTCTTGTCGAACACCGCCCTGCCGATGGGGTGTTTGTATTTTGCGTCGAGCGACAGCTTCCGGATGGCACCGGTCGGGCATACCTGGCCGCAGAGGTTGCAGTTGTATTCGCAGTAGCCGGTGCGCATTCTCGCGACCGGGGCCCAGAGGCCCGAAAGGCCGTTCTCGAGCCCATCGGGCTGGAGACAGGCGCCGTTCGATGCGCAGACCCGCACGCACTGGAGACACCGGATACAGTGGCGCCGGAACGCCTCCTCGTCGATTGCTCCCGGCGG
>MWAR01000539.1 GCA_002068715.1 bacterium ADurb.Bin374 | reverse complement strand
GGGTGGTCGCAAACCTGATCGAAAACGCGCTGAAATACTCACCCGCAGGCACGACGATCCGCATCTCTCTCGCCGGATCGAATCCGACAGCAGTCTGGTCCGTCTCGGACAACGGCCCCGGCATCCCGGCGGAGTATCAGAGCAGGGTCTTCGACCTTTTCAATCACATTCCCGCCATGAAGAACCAGAAGGCCGTTTCGAGCGGCGTCGGCCTCGCCTTTTGCAAACTCGCTGTCGAAGCGCATGCGGGAACCATCACTCTCGAAAGCGAGCCGGGAAAAGGCTCGACCTTCTGCATCAGACTTCCCCTTGCCTGACCCAGTCAACGCCTGACATCTGGATCTCCTCGTAGGTCCCGCAAAATGAAAACACCCCCGTTCGCGCTGAACTTGTCGAAGGGCGAGAAATATTTCGTGCAGCGATGCTTCAGCATGAGCGGTATCGGGTGTGCGATTTCATTGTCGCGCTCCTTGTGAGATGTTGGAGAAAGCTCCTGCTTTCCCAGATACATGCCTGGAACCCCGCGTCATTTCAGCAATGGAACAAACCGCTGCCATTTAGAGAAAATTTTCACGATTTCTCTTGACGCGCCCCCTTCCTGCCGATATATTCATATCGAGAAACATTTCTCGTTATAAATTTCACATTCTCGTTTGATCCGTCCGGTATCAGCCTGGCAGGGACGGAAATCAACCGATCAACCGGAGGAAATCGTGATGACAGCCGGAAATACAGAAGAGACGGGAATGCCAAGGATGGCACCGGAGCCGACTCTGCGCCGCCTCCCCCTCTATCACCATTATCTGAAGGCACTTGCCGACCGCGGGCGCGACGTGGTCTCGTGCACACACATCGGAACCGATCTGCGTCTCGACCCGACCCAGGTGCGCAAGGATCTCGCCATCACGGGCATCAGAGGCCAACCCAAGGTCGGGTATCGCATCAGTCAGCTTTTGATATCCATCGAAGAGTTTTTGGGCTGGAACAACCTGACGGATGCGTTTCTCGTCGGCGTCGGCCATCTCGGCCAGGCGCTGCTTGGCTACGAGGGCTTCCGCAGGTATGGCCTCAGGATCGTCGCGACCTTCGACAGTGATCCATCGAAGATCGGAACGACGATTGCCGGCTGCCAGGTGCTGCCCTGCGCAAAGATCACGGACCTCGCACGGCGCATGAAGATCAGGCTTGGCATCATCACGGTTCCGGCAACCGCAGCCCAGCAGGTCGCCGAAGCCATGGCCGAGGGGGGCATCACGGGCATCTGGAACTTCGCCCCCGTCGCGCTTTCCCTACCGGAAGAGGTGATCGTTCAGACCGAGAACCTCGCCTCCGGCCTCGCCGTTCTTTCGACGAAACTCGGCCGCAAACGCCCCCAAGAAGCAACCCGCTGATTCACACACACCTTTTCCCTCTTCATATCATCAGATCATCGAAGGAGCCGAACACATGGAACCGGTCACGCTCACCCGCAAGTTCGAAAAGGTCTGCGAGATTCTCGACCGTCACGGCCGCGATCCCGGGAAGCTGATTCCCATTCTGCAGGCCGTCCAGGAGGAGTACCGCTACCTGCCCGAGGAGGTCATGGCCTTCGTCGCCACCTCGCTCGATCTGCCGCCCGCCCGCGTCTACGGCGTCGCGACGTTCTACGCGCATTTCGCACTCGAGCCCAAGGGCAAATACGTCATCCGGATCTGCGACGGAACGGCTTGTCATGTGAAACAGTCGATCCCGATCCTCGAGGCGATCAGGAAGCGGCTCAGCCTCGACGAGAAGCGACGCACGACACCCGACATGCTGTTCACCGTCGAGACCGTCTCGTGCCTCGGCGCCTGCGGCCTTGCCCCTGTCATCGTCATCAACGATGAGGTGCACGGCCAGATGACACCCCCGTCCGCCGTCGCCCTGATCGACGCGCTCGCCGCGAAGGAGGCCGCGAAATGACTGCCACAGCCGATTTGAAAACCATCGCTTCCACATTTTCCGCCGCTGCCGCAAAGCCCGAGCGTCGGGTGATCATCTGCGCCGGCACCGGCTGCGTCGCGAACGGCGCCCTCAAGGTCCACCAGGCGCTGATCGAGAAGATCGCCGCCGAGCAGCTGCCGGTCATCGCCGAACTGCGCGAGGAAAAGGCCGACAAAGCCGTCTGGGTCTCGAAAAGCGGCTGTCACGGCTTTTGTCAGATGGGGCCGCTCGTCACTATCCTGCCCGAGAACTACCTGTATACGCGCGTGAAGGTCGAGGACGTCGCCGAGATCGTCGAAACGACGCTCAAGCAGGGAAAGCCGATCGACCGCCTCGTTTATGCCGACCCGACCAGCGGCGCCCACTGCGTTCACGGAACGGATATCCCCTTCTACAAGCGCCAACAGCGCACCGTCCTCAAGGAATGCGGACATATCGACCCGGATGATATTCGTGAATATATTTCTCACGGCGGCTATGCGGCGGCCGAGACGGCATTCACGAAGATGTCTGCGAAGGCGGTCTGCGAGGAAGTCGAAGGCTCAGGTTTGCGCGGTCGGGGCGGCGGCGGCTTCCTCACCGGCAAAAAGTGGGAGCTGACCCGCGTCCAGCCGGGACCGAAGAAATACGTCATCTGCAACGGCGACGAGGGCGATCCCGGCGCGTTCATGGACCGCAGCGTGATGGAGGGCAACCCCCACAGCGTCATCGAGGGGATGATGATCGCCGCGCGCGGCATCGAGGCTGATGAGGGCTACGTCTACGTGCGCGCCGAGTATCCGCTCGCCGTGAAGCGCATCCGGTTCGCCGTCGAAGAGGCCGAGCGGCTCGGCCTGCTGGGCGACAACCTCTTCGGCAGCGGTCTCTCGTTCCGCCTTCACGTGATGGAAGGCGCGGGCGCGTTCGTCTGCGGCGAAGAAACGGCGCTCATCGCTTCGATCGAAGGCAAGCGCGGCATGCCGATGCCGAAACCGCCGTTCCCCGCCCAGAAAGGCCTCAACGGCAAGCCCACGGTCATCAATAACGTCGAAACCCTTGCCACCGTGCCTCTGATCATCCGGAACGGCGCGGCATGGCTGCGCGGGATGGGCACGAAAGGCTCGACCGGCACGAAGAACTTCGCCCTCACCGGCCATGTGGCGAACACGGGCCTGATCGAGGTCCCGTTCGGCACGACGATCCGCGAGATCGTGTTCAACATCGGCGGCGGCGTGACCCGCGACGACGGCACCATCTGATCGGGCGGCTGTCTGACGAATGAGCATCTCGACCTGCCGCTCGACTTCGACTCGCTCAAGAGCGTCGGCGCGATGGTCGGCTCGGGCGGTCTGGTCGTGATGAACCGCGACACGTGCATGGTCTCGGTGGCCCGGTTCTTCATGCAGTTCACCCAGAACGAGAGCTGCGGCAAATGCGTGCTGTGCCGCGAAGGCACCCGCCAGATGCTGGCCCTGCTCGACGACATCATCGAGGGTCGCGCCACGGCCGAGACGATCGAGACGCTGGAAACGCTGGCCGTCGCGGTCGGCAAGGGCTCGCTGTGCGGCCTCGGCAAGACCGCCCCGAACCCGGTGCTCGCCACTCTGCGGTATTTCCGGAACGAGGTAGACGCGCACGTATTCCAGAAGCGGTGCCCGACCGGCAGGTGCAAGGCATTGCGCACGATCTCGATCGATCCAGCGAAATGCAAGGGGTGCACCGCCTGCGCCCGGAAATGCCCGGTGCATGCCATCAAGGGCGAGGTGAAGAAGCCTCACGTCATCGATCCGGCGGTCTGCATCAAGTGCGGAGCCTGTGCGACCGCCTGCAAATTCGACGCCGTCATGGGAGTGTGACAACGATGAACAACACGACTGCAACCGTTCTGATCGACAACCGCCCCGTCCCGATCGAGGGTGAGCGAAACATTCTCGAGATGGTGCGCAAGGCCGGCATCGAACTGCCCACCTTCTGCTACCATTCGGATCTCAGCATCTACGGCGCCTGCCGTATGTGCATGGTCGATGTCGAGGGCCGAGGCCTGATGGCCGCCTGCTCGACGAAGCCCGAGGCCGGGATGAAAGTGAAGACGACGACCGAGGAGATTCGGCAGATGCGCAAGATCGTGGTCGAGCTGCTGCTCGCCAACCACGACGGCCAGTGCCCGACCTGCTCGAAGAGCGCCGCCTGTACCCTGCAGAATCTGTCGCGACGGCTCGGCATCACGAAAAACCGGTTCAAGCCGATTCACCAGCCGCGCGCGATCGACGTCTCCAGCCCCTCGCTGGTGCGCGACCCGAACAAGTGCGTGCTGTGCGGCGACTGCGTGCGGATGTGCGCCGAGATCCAGGGCATCGGAGCGATCGACTTCGCGGGCCGAGGCCGGGATGCCGCCGTCCTGCCGGCGTTCAACAAGAACCTGGACCAGGTCGAATGCGTGAACTGCGGCCAGTGCGCGGCCGTCTGCCCCACCGGCGCCCTCACCGTGCGATCGTCCGTCGAGGATGTCTGGAAGCTGCTCGACGACCCGTCGAAGACGGTCGTGGCCGAGATCGCTCCCGCCGTGCGCGTCGCCCTCGGAGAGCAGTTCGGTCTCGAAGCGGGCGAGGTCGTCACCGGCCAGGCCGTCGCGGCCCTCAAAACGATGGGATTCAAGAAGGTGTTCGACACATCGTTTTCGGCGGACCTGACGGTCATCGAAGAGGCCGAGGAGTTTCTGACCCGCTTCACGAAAGGGGAGCACCTGCCCCAGTTCACCTCCTGCTGTCCGGCCTGGGTGAAATATGCGGAACAGTATCACCCCGAACTGCTTCCGAACCTTTCGAGCTGCAAGTCGCCGCAGCAGATGTTTGGTTCAATAGCTCGAGATACACTTCCGAAGGCGTTAGGTATCGAGAACAAAAATCTGGTCATCGTCTCGATCATGCCCTGCACGGCGAAAAAGTTCGAGGCGCGGCGGCCCGAGTTCGCGAAGGACGGCATCCGGGATGTCGACGTCGTGCTCACGACGCAGGAGTTCGCCCGAATGATCGAGGAGCGGGGCATCGATTTCCGGAGCCTGTCTCCCGAGTCGCTCGACATGCCGATGGGCTTCAAGACCGGAGCGGGAGTTATCTTCGGCGCCAGCGGCGGCGTGACCGAGGCCGTGCTGCGGTATGCCGCCGAGAAGGTGACCGGACGCACCCTCGAGAACGCCGATTTCGTCCAGGTCCGCGGGGAAGACGGCCGGCGCGAGATCGAGTTCGATGTCGCCGGGAAGAAGCTGAAACTGTGCGTCGTCCACAGCCTCGCGAACGCCCGCAAGGTCGCCGACGAGGTGAAGCGGGGAAAGAGCGTCTACCATCTGGTCGAAGTCATGGCCTGCCCGGGAGGCTGCGTCGGAGGAGCCGGCCAGCCGCTCAGCCGCGACATGACCGCCAGGCGGCGCCGCGCGAAGGGGTTGTACGACGCCGACAAAACCCAGCCGCTCCACAAGTCGCAGGAGAACCCCTATATCACCGAACTCTACAAGCGGAACCTCGGCGAGGTCGGCGGCCACAAGGCGCACGAACTGCTTCATACGGGGTATCATTCGCGCCGTCGCCTGGGCGACACGGGGATCCCCCTGATCACCGGCACGGCGGCTGAAAAGCTCAAGATCACGGTCTGCGTCGGCACGAGCTGCTACGTGAAGGGCTCGCAGACCCTTCTCCAGGGGCTGGTCAAGCACCTCGAGGAGCGCGGCCTCACCCATGCCGTCGACGTGCAGGCATCGTTCTGCCATGAGCGGTGCGACCGCGGCCCGACCGTCGTGATCGGCGACAAGGTGTTCGAAAAATGCACCCTCGACACGGCCATCAAGACCGTTGAAGGCCTGATCAAATCCTGACGGGGCGGCGCACCTCTGGTGTATTGAAAATCGAACCATTCACCGCTGAGGCGCAGAGAAAAATGTTCGTTCTTCTCATTCATCTCGTTTCATCCTCTGCGTCTCTGCGCCTCGGCGGTTCATCCTTCGTAACTCTGTGGTGAAGGCGGTCTTCCTGGCGTGACGGGTACTGATATCATGGGAGTATGAATGATATGGAACGGGATCGAGCGGCAATGCCGGGTCAAGTGGTGTTTACGAACAAGGCGCGGTGCCGGGACTGTTACCGGTGCCTGCGCGTCTGCCCCGTCAAGGCGATTCGCATGGAGAACGGCCAGGCGTCGGTCGTGGCCGACCGGTGCATCGCCTGCGGCACCTGCATCCGGGAGTGCCCGCAGCATGCCAAAACCTACCGTTCCGATCTCGAGCGGGCGATCAAGCTCGTCCGGGAATCGAGGAACGTCGCCGTCAGTCTCGCCCCGTCGTTCGTCGCGCTGTATTCGGCGTGGGAACAGCGCCGCATCCCGTCGGCCCTGCGGGCGCTCGGTTTCGCCCGGGTCGCCGAGACGTCGGTCGGCGCCTATCCCACGGCTCAGGCGACGGCGGCCGTCGCCGCCCGCGAACCGGACCGGCCCCATCTCTGCACCGCCTGCCCGGCTTTCGTACAGTATATCGTAAAATACAGAACCGAACTCGTCGATGCCCTGACCCCCGTCAGCTCGCCGATGATCGCCCATGCCCGGCTCCTCAAAAAGCAGCCGGGCGGCGCCGATCACGTCGTCTTCATCGGCCCGTGCGTCGCCAAGAAGGCCGAGGCCGACCGCCCCGACCTCGCCGGCATCGTCGACTGCGTGCTCACGTTCGAAGAGCTCCAGCAGTGGTTTGAACGCGAGAACATCAGGCTCGATCGGCTCGAGGAGAGCCGGTTCGACGACGAGCCGGCGGGGGCCGCCCGGTTCTTCCCTCTTCCTGGCGGCCTGACCAGGACGGCTGCGCTCGGCGCCGACGCGCTCGTGTCCGACATCGTCGCCGTCAGCGGCATCGAGGACGTGAAACGCCTGCTCGACGGCATCACGAAAACGAAGGGGCCGCGGATCGTCGAACCGCTGTTCTGCAACCAGGGCTGCGTCAACGGCCCCGCCATGCCGGGCGACCGGCCGCTCCTCACGCGGCGTGACAGCGTACTGAGCTACGCCGAGGCAGCGCCGGGAACGGTTCCGGGCAGTCGCGAAGCCGATTCCGACACGTCGGCGCAGTATGGTCCTGAAAATAAAGATGCCGATATCGAAATCACCGAGGAGAAGATCCGGAAGGTGCTCGAGACGACCGGCAAGGCGGCGCCCGAGGATCAACTCAACTGCGGCGCCTGCGGATATCCCTCGTGCCGCGACAAGGCAATCGCGGTCATAAGAGGCATGGCTGAAGCCGAGATGTGCATTCCCTGGATGCGCCGGCTCGCGGAGCAGCGCACGGACCGCATCATCGTAACCAGCCCGAACGGGATCGTCATCTGCGACGAGCAGCTCCGCATCATCAGCATGAATCCAGCGTTCCGACGGTTCTTCTACTGTTCCGAAGGGGTGCTGGGCAAGCACATTTCGGTCCTGATGGATCCCGAGCCGTTTGAAAAAATTCTGACCGGTACCGAGAAGCTCATCGAGACGACGGTCAGGCACGACCGCTACAATCTCGTCGCCCATCAGATCGTCTATCCGCTGCGGGACGAAAAACAGATTGTCGGCATTTTCGTGAACGTCACCATGGCCCAGAAGAGCCGGGAACAGCTCGACGACCTGCGGCTTCAGACGATCTCACAAGCCCGCGAGCTCCTGACGCACCAGGTCGAGATGGCCCAGCAGATGGCTAAACTCCTCGGAGAGAGCAGTGCTCGTGGCGAAGAGCTGGTCGAGAATCTCCTCAGGCTCGTGAGCGACACACCCGGTATGAAGGAACCTGACGAGAAGGGGCCGGCTCGGAACCGGTTCACGCCATGGGATATATTCACGTCGAAGTAGACGCGGCAAGCTCCGCAAAAAAGCGTGCCGCTGCCTGCGGCGATGTCTGGAGCGTCGAACGCACACCGGAAGCCACGACGATCCTGCTTTCGGACGGGCTTGGTTCGGGCGTGAAGGCGGCTGTCGCGGCCCGCATGGCGGTCTCCCGCATGACCGAACTCCTCGGCTCGGTCCCAGCACTGCTGGTGGAT
>MWAR01000538.1 GCA_002068715.1 bacterium ADurb.Bin374 | reverse complement strand
CAACGTGGCGCTGTGCGTCAATCCCCGCGAAACCTACTGCCGCCTGACCTGGGAGGGCGACGACTACTACATGGCCAAAGCCTTGGTGGGCACCGTCCTTGAGGGCAAGGACGTGACCATCACGGAGGAAATGACGGGCAGCGACCTGAAAGGCATGGCCTACGAGCCGCTGTACCATTTCGCCCAGCCCAAGGAAAAAGCCTGGTACGTGGTGGCGGACGATTACGTCACCATGACCGACGGCACCGGCATCGTCCACATCGCCCCCGCGTTCGGCGAGGACGACTACCGCGTCGGCCAGGCCAACAACCTGCCGGTCGTCCAGATGGTAAACCTCGAGGGCAAGTTCAAGCCCGAGGTCACGCCCTGGGCCGGCCGTTTCGTGAAAGAGGCCGACGGCGACATCATCCGTGACCTGAAGGCGTCGGGAAAGCTGTTCTCGTCGGGCCGCATCAAGCACACCTACCCCTTCTGCTGGCGGTGCGACAGCCCCCTGCTCTATTACGCGCGGCACTCGTGGTTCATTCGCACCACGGCGATCAAGGACGAGATTATCGCCAACAACAAGAAGATAAACTGGTATCCCGAGCACATCCGGGACGGCCGGTTCGGCAACTTCCTCGAGAACATGATCGACTGGGCGATCTCGCGCGACCGTTACTGGGGAACGCCGCTCCCGATCTGGAAATGCCACTGCGGCCATCAGATTCTCATCGGCAGCAAGGAAGAGCTGAAGAAGCGCGCCCTGAAGAAGTTCGACGAGATCGAGCTGCACAAGCCCTACGTCGACGAGGTCGAGATCGCGTGCGACAAGTGCGGCGACCTGATGAAGCGCGTTCCCGAGGTCATCGACTGCTGGTTCGATTCCGGGGCGATGCACACCGCGCAGTGGCACTACCCCTTCGAGAACGTCGAGAAGTTCAAGAGCCAGTTTCCCGCCGACTTCATCTGCGAAGCCGTAGACCAGACGCGCGGCTGGTTCTACAGCCTGCTGGTCACCAGCACGTTCCTGCACAAGGCCCCGGCCTACAAGAACGTCGTCGTGCTGGGCCTGATCTGCGACAAGAACGGCATCAAGATGAGCAAGTCGAAGGGAAACGTTCTCGACTGCATGCAGCTGTTCGACAAATACGGCGCCGACGCGGTCCGCTGGTTCCTCTACTCGAGCACCGCGCCGTGGAACACGCGCCGGTTCTTCGAGGACGGCATCGCCGAGGCGCAGAGCCGCTTCCTGGGCACTCTGCAAAACGTCTACAGCTTCTTCGTCATGTATGCCAACACCGAGAACTTCGATCCGAAACAGCACACGATGCCGCTCGCGCAGCGGACCGAACTCGACCGCTGGATCGTCTCGCGGTTCAACCGCGTCGTGGGCGACGTGCGCACCGCGATGGACGCGTTCGAGGTGACCCGCGCGACGGCGGCGATGGAGACGTTCGTCGACGAACTGTCGAACTGGTATGTGCGCCGCAGTCGGCGCCGGTTCTGGGGTTCGATCGCCGATGCCGAAAGCTTGTCGGCGTTCGTCACGCTGTGGGAGGTGCTGGTCGGCTTCTCGCGGCTCGTGGCACCCTTCACACCATTTATAGCTGAAAGTATTTATCAGAACCTGGTTGCCCGCATCGATGCGAAGGCGCCGCGCAGCGTCCACCTGTGCGACTACCCCGTCGTCGAAACGGCGCAGCTCGACGAGATGCTCGAACGCCGCATGGGCTTCGTGATGCGCGTCGTCCAGCTCGGCCGCGCCGCGCGCAACGAAGACAACCTGAAAGTTCGCCAGCCGCTCGCCGAAATGAAGGTCGTGGCTCCCGAGGCCGCCGACCGTGCGGCCCTCGAGGCAATGCAGGCCATCGTCATGGAGGAGCTGAACGTGAAGGCAGTCACGATGCTCTCCGACGGCGGCGCCCTCACGAACTACATCATCAAGCCCAACTTCCGCACGATCGGCAAGGGCCCCTACAAGGCGTTCATCCCGAAGATCAAGGCCCACCTGGAAGCCGCGAGCGGGAACGACGTCCACAAGGCGATCGCCGCCGGCGGCTACGCGTTCGAGATCGACGGCAACCCCGTGACGCTGAAGACCGAGGACGTCGAGGTCTGCACGCAGGCGGCGGGCGAACTGGCCGTCCAGACCGAGGGCACCCTGACCGTCGCCCTCGACAAGAAACTGACCCGGCCGCTGATTCTCGAGGGTCTCGCCCGCGAGCTGGTGAACAAGATCCAGTTCATGCGCAAGGATGCCGGCCTCGATGTGCAGGATCGCATCCGCGCCGCGTGGTACGTGGCCGACGAGGCGAAGCGCGCCGACATCGTCGAGATGCTTTTGAATCATGGCGACTATATATGTCAGGAGACCCTCGCCGTCAGCCTGCAGGCGCTGACCGACCCGACAGCCGGCAGTGAGTGGAACTGCAACGGCATCATGGTCCGCGTGGAAATCAGCAAGGAGCAGACACAATGAAATTCTCGATTGCGCTCGGGCTGTTGAGCGACGCCCTGGGAATCGTCGGCCGAGCCGTGGCCGTCAAGGGCGTCCGGCCCATCCTGGCGAACGTGCTCGTCAACGTCGAGAACGGCGAGATCCGCCTCGTGGGGACCGACACCGAGATCATGGCGCTAGCCCGTATACCGGCGACGATAGAAACCCCCGGCCACTTCACGATCCCGGCGAAACTGCTGCAGGAGATCATCGGCAGCATGCCCGGCGACGCGAACGCCGAGGTGCGGTGCGAGCTGCTCGACGGCCAGGAGAACCTGATCCAGATCGCGTGCGGCCGCAACAAGTTCAGCATCCCGGTCCAGGGCGTCGAGGACTTTCCTCCGATTCCGAGCCTGGAATCCGAGGCGTATCCGCATTTCGAGATCGCCGCCGAAGAGCTCCGCCGCGCTCTGAAGGAAGTCAGCATCGCGGTCGGCACCGACGACAGCAACCCCAGCCAGCGCAGCATCTGCTGGAACTTCGGAGCCGAGCGCGAGATCACGCTCGCGGCCACCGACAGCCGCCGGCTCGCGGTGACGCACATCCGCAACGTCGCCTTCCCGCCGGAGTTCGGGAAGATGCTGCTCCTGCCGGCCCGCGCCCTCGCCGACACGATCAAACTGCTCGAGTCGGCCGAAACGGTCGCGATCGGCCTGTTCCAGCAGCAGCTCGTGCTGACGGCGCCGCAGTTCCAGCTGATCACGCGGCTCATCGACGGCAAGTTCCCCGATTACAATCGCGTGCTGCCCAAGGAGTCGAACCGGCGGCTGACCGTCGATCGCAAGGAACTCATTCAGAGCCTCAAGTCGGTCACCCCGATCGCTCGCCACAGCAGCTATATGGTGAGATTCGATATCGGACCGAATGAAACCAAAATCTGGGCCGAGTCGCGCGAGGAGGGCCGTTCCGAGGTGTTCCTGCCGACGTCGCTCGATGGCGAGCCGATCAATATCGCCTTCAACTCGGTCTACATGCTCGATTTTCTGGCCGTCACCGACGTCGACGCAGTCGTTCTGGAAATGACCACGCCGAGCTACCCGGGCGTGCTGCGGCCGAAGGGCGACGACCAGCCGTTCCGCTACGTCGTCATGCCAATGACCAATTGAATCGCGCTCTCAGCGGGAGGATCACATGAACCAGGAAGAACTCGGTCGCTACAGGCAGAACCTGACCAGCGCGCGCGCGGACATTCGCCGCAAGGCCATCGCCGACCTCCGGAAACTGCCGGGTGACGAGGCGATCCCCGTGCTGATGTCGGTCATCGGAGAGCGGAACGGTGAGGTCCAGGCCGATCTGACGAAGGCGTTTCTCGCCTACAAAGACGCGGCCCTGCCGCATCTGGTGAAGGCATTCTCCGATCCGTCCTGGAACATCCGCCACGCGGCGTCGCGCATCATCGGCGCGCTCGGCGACTCGGCGCTCGGGCGGTTCCTCGAGCTGATTCCGAAGAACGAGGAGGACGTCGACTACTGGATGGTCCAGACGCTCAGCCTGATGGGAGGCGAGGCGACGAGGTATCTCATCAAGGCGTTCGCCAACCCCAACCAGCGCATGCGGCTGGCGGCCATCCGCGCCGCCGGCAATGTCAGAGACCCCCAGATGGTGCCGGCGCTTCTCACCCTCCTCGAGGAGAAAAACTGGCCTGTCCGAAAGGCGACGTACGACAGCCTGACCCTCATTCACGACCTCAACCCCGAGGCGGTCCTGAAGGCCCTGCACAGCGCCTCGGTCGAGGCAAAATACTGGGTCATCAAGCTCGTCGCCGTCAACTGCGATCCGGCGCTGCTCCGCACTTTCTGCGAAATCGTCGACCGTGATCCCGAGGAGTCGAAACTCGAGGCCATCCGCGCGATCGCGATGATCGAGACACGCGATGCCCAGAAGGTGCTCGTCGGCTACCTCTCGCACAAGACCTGGATAATCCGCAAAACCGCCGCCGACGCGATCTGGGAACAGGGCCTCGACGTCGGCGAGGAACTCCTCTCCGCCGCCGCCGACCCTAACGTCGACGCCCGCTACTGGTCCGTGCGCGTGCTCGGACGCAGCAACGAGCCGAAGGTGTTCGGTCGCCTGCTCGACTCGCTCCACGACCCGCACTCGTCGGTGCGCGCCGCCGCCTGCCAGGCCCTCGGCTCGATGGGCGACCGCCGCGCCCTGCCGCCGCTGATGGAGCTGATCGCCGACCCGTCCGAAGACGTGCGCACCGCCGCCATCTTCGCCGTCAGCCTGATCGGCGACAAGGATGAGCGCATCGCGAGCCAGCCTTCCGTGCCCAAGCATCTCAAGCCCGAGAATCAGATGCCCTGCCCCCACTGCCAGAAGTCGATCGGCCGTTCCTTCACCTTCTGCCCCTTCTGTCTCGGCCATCTGAAGAACGCCTGCCGCAAATGCGGCCGCCCCATGGAGGCCGGCTGGAAAGGCTGCCCCGACTGCGGCCAGCCCGCCTGATGCAATAACATAGATTCTTTGATAAAATACTTCGGACACCGGCTCCTCAAAACGGCCGGTGTCCGAATCTCTTTTGAGTCGAATCGAGATGAACCGGCAATCATACACCGACGAATCCGAGAGGCAAACCCGCCGAGTGCGCATCGACACGAAACTGCGCGCTCTCGGCTGGTCGATCGTCGATCATGAAGAAGGCCTTGTTCATGCCTCGCTGACTGCCCACGCCGTGCGGGAGTATCCCACCGAGAACGGGCCGGCGGATTACGCTTTGTTCGTCGGTGGAGCCTGGCTCGGCATCCTCGAAGCCAAGCGCCTGGCCGTCGGGCCTCAGAATGTTCTCGAACAGGCAAAACGGTATTCGCTCGGCGCGGCCGCCGCTTCCGGCAACTGGCAGGGGTATCGGGTTCCATTCCTCTACTCGTCCAACGGTGAAACGCACTGGTTCATCGATATTCGCGATGACAAGGCGCTTTCCCGCCAGATAGCCACTCTTCATACGCCGGTCGCACTGGCCGATATGGCCGTATGCGACCAGCGGAAGGCCCTGTCATGGCTTCAGACCACGCCGGTATCCGACATCGCGCGCCTTCGCCCCTATCAACAGCAGGCGGTGAACGATACCGAAACCGCCTTGGGAAAGCGGAAGCGGACTCTGCTCATCGCGATGGCCACCGGAACCGGCAAGACGTTCACCATCGCCGCCCTGCTGTACCGTCTCCTGGCTTCCGGATACGCCCGCCGCATTCTCTTCCTCGTCGACCGCAAAGCCCTTGCCGCCCAGGCCGTTCGCGAGCTGGCCTCGTTCAATACGCCGCACGGCCGGAAGTTCGACCAGGAATACGAAGTCTATTCCCAGCGCTTCAAGCGCGAAGATTTCGACGAAAACGAACCGTTCGATCCGAAGGTCCTTCCCGAAGCCTATCTGACGAGGCCGGACGGCACGCAGACGTTCGTCTACGTCTGCACCATCCAGCGTATGGCGATCAATTTATTCGGCCGGGAAGGCGGCTTCGCGCAGGATGCGGCCGATCCCGAACTGACCGACGATGCGGACCGCCTCGACATACCGATCCATGCGTTCGACGTCATCATCGCCGACGAGTGCCACCGCGGATACACGGCCGCCGACGATCTCGTCTGGCAGCGGACCATCGATCACTTCGATGCCGTCAAAATCGGCCTGACCGCGACACCGGCCAAACACACCGTGGCCGTCTTCGGGGAACCGGTGTTCCGCTACACCGTCCAGGAGGCCATCCATGACGGATGGCTGGTCGACTACGACGCCGTTGCGATCAGATCGGAAGTTCGTATCAAAGGCACGTTTCTGAAGGAAGGCGAACGGGTGCATTACGTCGACACAAAAAGCGGCACGCAGCGGCTCGACCACCTCGAAGACGAGCGGAAATATGAATCGACCGATATAGAATCAAAGATCACCGTGCCCGAGTCGAACCGGAAGATCATCCAGGAAATCGCCCGATACGCCCGGGAACACCAGGCCCGCACCGGCCGCTTCCCCAAGACGCTGATCTTCGCCGTCAACGATATCCAGCACACCTCTCATGCGGACCAGCTCGTCTCGATCTGCCGGGGGGTGTTCGGCGAGGGGGATGCATTCGTCCAGAAGATCACCGGGAACAAGAACGTCGACCGACCGCTGCAGCGTATTCGCGAATTTCGGAACCGGCCGGCTCCGAAGGTCGTCGTCTCCGTCGACATGCTTTCGACCGGCATCGATATCCCGGCCCTCGAGTTCATCGTGTTCCTGCGGCCCGTGAAATCCCGCATTCTGTGGGAACAGATGCTCGGACGCGGCACGCGTCGGTGTCCCGACATCAACAAAACCCATTTCACCATCTTCGACTGCTTCGGCGGAACGCTTATCGAGTATTTCAAGGATACCGGCGGCTTCGAGGTCGATCGCGCCGGAACGAAGCCGGTCGGCATCGTCGAGATCATCGAAAATATCTGGCAAAATATAGAACGTGATTACAACGTCCGCCGGTTGATCGGCCGGCTGCGCCGCATCGAGAAGGACATGTCGGGCAAGGCCCGGGATATGTTCGCGAAGTTCATTCCCGATGGCGATATCGGAGCCTTTACGGAAGGTCTTCCCGACCGCGTGAAGAACGATTTCACGGCGGTCATGGGCATTCTGCGCGACAAGGAGTTCCAGGAGCTTCTCGAACAGTATCCCCGGGCGCCCCGCACGTTCCTGATCGCACCGGATGCCCCGGATAAGGTGACGTCGGAATACAAGATCCGGCGAGGGGACAAGCTACTCGTGCCGGCCGATTATCTCTATGAATTTTCCGCCTTTGTCGCCGGAAAACGGGATGAGATCGACGCGTTGCGCGTCCTGCTGAACAAGCCGAAAAGCTGGTCCGTCGAGACGCTCGAAGACCTGCGCCGGTTGTTGCGGGACGCGGCATTCAGCGAAGAGGACCTGCGGAAGGCGCACGAGATCGTTCACAAGAAGCCGTTGGTGGATGTCATTTCGATGGTGAAACACGCCGCGATGGCCCAGGAGCCTCTTCTGACGGCGGCGGAGCGCGTCGACCGTGCGCTCGCCAACGTCTGCGGCGGCGCTTCATTTTCCGAGGAGCAGAAGGCCTGGCTCGCCCTCATTCGCGAGCATCTGATCACGCACCTCTCCATCGGAAAAGAGGATTTTGTGCAGATCCCGATTTTCGAGAGGAAAGGCGGCATCAGCCGCGCCAGAAAAGTCTTTTCCGACCGTCTCGACGAGTTTTTGTCGCAGCTCAACGAAGCGATGGTTGCCTAAACCGGCCGCATCGTGTTCAATGGGACCCTCACCCGCGCGGTTAGCGGCGGCCGAGTTACACCAATGAAACGATGGTGCCACGATGTCTGATATCGTCAACAAACTCTGGGGCTTCTGTCACACGCTGCGCCACGACGGCGTCGATTACGGGGATTACATCGAACAGCTCACGTACCTGCTGTTCCTGAAGATGGCCGACGAGAAGGAAGTCGAGATTCCCAAGGGGTGCGGCTGGGGAAGCCTGAAGAATCTCTCCGGTCAGCCGCTCATCGACCATTACACCGGCATCTTGCAGAAACTTCGCGATGCAAAGGGGCTGCTGGGCGACATCTTCGCCCAGGCCATGCCCCGGTTCAACAATCCCGTCAACCTCAAGAAGCTCGTTGCCATGATCGACGAGGAGGAGTGGACTGCGCTCGACGTCGACGTGAAGGGCGAGGCGTTCGAGGGGCTGCTGGAAAAGGCCGCATCCGAAGGGAAGAAGGGGGCCGGCCAGTATTTCACGCCGCGCCCGCTCATCCAATCTATTGTAAGTGTTATGAAACCAGACCCGCGCGGGAAGAAGGATTTCACCGTCATCGACCCCGCCTGCGGGAGCGGCGGATTCCTCATGTGTGCCTGGGAATGGCTGATCGGCGAGACGAAGGGCGCGATCGACCGGCGCGAGATCAAACGGATCAAGGAACGGACCTACTTCGGGCAGGATCTCGTCGCCGTGTTCGCTGCCCCTTTGAGCAACGCTGGCGAAGCCCGCGCCGATTTCCACCCCCTTGACGGCATTGATGCCCATCAATGCATGCGCGATGTCGGCATCGAGCTTGTCGAACAGTGGCTCGCCCAGACCGG
>MWAR01000537.1 GCA_002068715.1 bacterium ADurb.Bin374 | reverse complement strand
GTGATCGTCTGAGCTGCGGCCGGAGCGGGCTTCGAAGCAGAAACGTTCTGGGTGATGGTGACGCTCGGCTTGTCAGGGGCTGCCGCGGCAATCTGAAGGGTGGGGCCTTCGATTTTCGCGAGGTTCGCAGATGCCTTCTCGATCTTGATCAGCGGCGGGGCGATGACGGTCTGGACGTCGCCGCTCTTCGCGATCGTGAGTTCCTGCGTCTTCTTCGGGACCGGAATGTAGATCTTCTGATCCTCGATCAGAACGTGACTTTTCAGGTTGTTCTCGCGGATCAGGCCGGGAATCGACGTTCCGAAGCGGCTTGCGATCTTGTTCAGGGAATCGCCGGCGCGGACGGTGTAGGCAATGCGGTTGTCGGGGGCCGGAATCTTGATCGTCTGGCCGGCCTTGATGGCGGAGGTGTTGAGGTTGTTTGCCTGCGCGAGCGTGGCAGCCTTCATGCCGAACATGTCTGCGATGGCCTTGAGGGAGTCGCCCTTCTTGACCGCGCAGCTGATCCAGTTGTCGCAGTCGGGAAGCGCCTTGCTTGCCGGAGCCAGCTCGTTGCCCGTCGGCTTCACGCCGAAGGTGACCCCGCGTTGCGATGCGATCGATTTCGAAGCGGCAAGGCGGATGTCGGCCGCCTGGGCGGCCTGGGCCACCTGGGACAGGGTGGCGGGAATCGCGCCGTGCTGGGCATCGGCCTGCTGGAAGCGCGTCACGAATGCGTTGTTGCGGAAGCGGCCTTCGACCTCGAAGGCGGCGTCGTCACCCTTGCTCAGATACCGGTCGATGGCGATGGCAGAGGTTTCCAGGGAGACGATCGAGAGCAGGACGAGAATCGAATAGTGTCGAGCTCTGAGTTTATTCCACACGGGGCGCGCTCCTTGCTTTGGTATCCTGCGACCCTGCCGGCTTTCCGGCTCCCCCGCGTTTCCGACGTCCCTGTCGGGGCTGAGAGGGGAAAAACGCTGTCGCTCTATTTTCATCGGCACGCGCGCGCCAATCCTGAAGAATATTTTTTTCTTCCGTCACACCTCCATGAGAAATTCCCCCAAAACAGTTGTAGGGACGGGTTTCAAACCCGTCCCTACAGGCCCTACAATAGAATCGGTTGTCAGGGATTCAGGTCGAATCGGGTGAAGACGACCTTCGGCGCGGCGAGCGGCGAGAGATTCAGCCAGACCGAGCCGTTGCTGACGATGCCCATGCGGTTCGCGAACAGGAGGCCGCCGGGGGTCGGGATCGTTTCGAGAGGCGTGGTTTTTCCGTCGGGTTCGATGGCGAATACCTGCCTCGCGAGCGGTTCCCGTGAAACGTAGCCGCAGGCCACGGCCCGGCCGTCGGGAAGAAAACCGAGAAGCCGCGCGCCGTCGAGGGCAGTTCCCTGAACGAATGTTTCCGACGAAGCGCCCGTCGTGTCGATCTTCACGAATCTGTTGTAGAGATCGTCGTCTCCGAGCGCCAGAAAGCAGAGGCTTGCATCGAGGCCGGCGGTGATGCCGAGGGCGGTCGGCCACGATGCCGTTTTGATCGGCGTTCCATCGAATCCGAACCAGTACAGCTTCGCCGTCGCGTAATCGGCGACAACGAGTGCCTCGGGGAGCGCGACGAGCCCGTCGATCTGTTTCGGAAAACCCTCTTCGGAGGGCAGTCGGAACTGTTCCTCGGCGGTTTCGCCAAACGCGCAGCAGGCCGCCCGCGCATCGGTCTCGATCGTCCAGAGCTTTCCATCGGAAGCCGCCGCCAGGTCGGTGTAGGACCCTTTCGGCAGGGAGACGCTTCCCGCGGATTTTCCCTCTGCGTCGAGTTTCACGATGCGGGAATTGATGCCGTCGAGAATCGCGATTCCATCGGGAACGGGCTGAAGGGAAACCGGCCCGACGACCGGCCCTTCGGATGCGAGCCGGGTGGATACCCCGAACTCACCTTCGCCGGCCCCCTCCTGAAACTCGAAGACGGAGGCAGGCGCGGCAAACAGCACCTGTGCCGCGAGAATGGAACAAGAAAGAATGAGCAGGAATCCGATCGGGCGGGCGTTATGGAAAAACATGCGTTTGCCTCCGGCAGAAGAATGACCGAGAACGAAGCGGATGCCGCTTTCCTGGGATGATAAACGTCCGGGGCTCGACGTTCAACAGCCGTGATCGCGGGTTTTGAGAACCTCGAAGCCCGCGATCACGTCGAACAGCTCTTCAGAAATGACGGCCTGGCGCTGTTCGTGATACTCGCGGCCGAGCGCGTCGAGAAGGTCGTTGATGTTGCGCTCGGCGCGCTGCATCGATGCGAGTCGGACGGAGTGCTCGGCCGCGGCGGAGCTGACGCAGGCCCGGAACAGGCTTGCGAACAGGTGCTCGCGCAGCAGAGCCTCGACGGTCGGTAGAAATTCGTTGATCGGCTCGGGGAGCCTTCGGGAAGGCCATTCTCGGCTGACGATCTCGTCGAGCCAGGCGCGATCGAGCGGGAGAAGGGCGCTCGAGGCCGGTTCGCAGCCGGAGCCCCAGATCGGAACTTGGTAGAAGACCACGATACGGCTGAGCCCCTCTCGGGCCCTGCGACGATCGACGTCATACAGCAGGCAGCTCAGCAGGCCGGGAATGCCGTCGACGGATTCGGGAGCTTTGACTGGCGGTGACATCGGCAGGCCCGAG
>MWAR01000536.1 GCA_002068715.1 bacterium ADurb.Bin374 | reverse complement strand
CGTATACCATAATGAACATGTATCGGCAGGGCGGGATCGTCCTTTATCATCTCGATCTCTATCGTATCGGCTGTTTCGAGGAAGTGATCGATCTGGGACTGTTCGAGATCCTCGATGCTGGCCATCCGTGCGTGATAGAATGGCCGGAGCGCGTTCCGGCCCTCTACGACCTGTCGTATCTCGAGGTCTGCCTCGAGCCCGGCGACGGGTTCGACAGCAGGCTCATCCGCTGGAACCGGCACGAAGGGAGCAGGCAGGCATGAACTATATCTTCCTCGATGCTTCGTCGACCGAGGTCGTCGGCCAGGTCGGGACGGCCCGGGAGTTCTTCCCGTTCCAGTGGAACACCGAGCGCAACCTCGCCTCCCGCGTGACGCGCCTGTGCGAGGAGATGCTCGAACGGGCGGGTCTCAGAGTCAGCGACATCTCCCGATTCGGTCTCGGAACCGGCCCCGGAAGTCTCACCGGGCTCCGGGTCGCGGCCGCCTTCATGCGGACGCTCGCGCTCGCCACCGGCTCGCCCCTGACGCCCGTCGACCTGTTCACCTGGTCGGCGCACACCATCGCCTCGAGCGGCGTGACGGGGCCCGTCCGGCTGACGATCCCGGCCCTGCTCAACCAGGCGTTCGTCGTCGACCTGGAGCTTCCGCTCGAGATGCCGTTCGTCAGCCTCTCGCCGCGCCTCGATCTTCCCGGCCCGGCCGCGGACGGCAGACCGACGTACGGCATCAGGCACGAGAACCGGGATGTAACTCGCGTCGATCCGAACCCCGCGATTCTTCACGATCTCATGCAGACGGCCGCGCCGACCAGCTATGAAGCCCTTCTGAAGGCGCTTCCGCTGTATGTCGTCCCGTCACAGGCGGAGATCAATCTCGAGAAGCGCCGGAGCAGCGCATCATGATAACACTTGGTATAGAAAGTTCCTGCGACGACACCTCCGTCGCGCTCGTCGAAGACGGCATCCGCGTCATGTCAAGCCTGGTCTCGTCCCAGGTCGAGGTCCATCAGCGGTTTGGCGGCGTCGTTCCGGAAGTGGCGTCGCGCAAGCATCTCGAAGCCATGCTTCCCCTCCTGCAGCAGGCGCTCGGCATCGCCGGCGTCGAGTTCGACGCGATCGACCAGATCGCCGTCACCGCCGGCCCGGGGCTGCTGGGGCCGCTTCTTGTAGGTCTTTCCACGGCGAAAGCGCTCGCATGGCGGTTTCGACTTCCGCTGATCCCGGTCAACCATCTCGAGGCCCATCTCGCCGCGGCATTTCTTGCCACCCACAAGCATCCCAGATTCCCCTACGTCGGTCTGATCGTGTCCGGCGGCCATGCCAACCTCGTATTGGCCGAGGGGCCACGCGCGTTCACTACGCTCGGCCGCACGGCCGACGACGCGCCGGGTGAACTGTTCGACAAGGCCGCGCGGCTTCTCGGTCTGGGCTATCCCGGCGGCCCCGCCATCCAGAAATCGGGCCTGACCGGCGATCCAAAACGATACAAGCTTCCCCGGCCGATGCTGGGCAAAGGCCACGGATTCAGCTTCAGCGGTCTGAAAACGGCCGTCCTGCATCTGCACGAGCAGGAGGGCGACCGGCTCTCGGTTCCCGACGTCTGCGCGAGCCTGCAGGCTGCGGTCTCCGACACTCTCGTCAGCAAAGCCTCGGCAGCGCTTTCCGAAACGAACACAAAACGTCTCGTGATGGCCGGCGGCGTCGCGGCGAACAAGCCGCTCCGCGAAGCGATGGCCGCGATGTGCGAACGAGACGGCATCGAGTTCCTCGTTCCCCCGCCGGCGTTGTGCACCGACAACGCGGCCATGACCGCCGCCCAGGGATTCTTCTCGGCCGCAACGGTCGATATCGATCCGCTGTTGGTCAACGCCCGCGCCGACTGGCCAATGGGAGCACCCTTTCCGCTATGACTTCAGACGCAGCCACAGAGAAGAACCAGAATACGTCCGGCGTCATCCGGGTCCTGTCCGAAGAGGTCGTCGGCCGCATCGCCGCGGGCGAAGTCGTCGAGCGCCCTGCCTCGGTCGTGAAAGAGCTGGTCGAGAACGCGATCGATGCCCAGGCGCGCCGCATCGAGATAGAGATCAAGGAAGGCGGCCAGAAGCTGATCGAGATCACCGACGACGGCAACGGCATGTGCCGGCAGGACGCCGTTCTCGCCTTCACTCCCCACGCCACCAGCAAGATCCGGAGCGAGACCGACCTCGACCATCTCGAATCGCTCGGGTTCCGGGGCGAAGCCCTCGCCACGATCGCCGCCGTGTCGCGCGTCGCGCTGGTCACGCGCCTCGCCGGCAGCGAGGCCGGCACCCGCCTCCAGGTCGACGGTGGCCGCCTCGGCAGCGTCGAACCCGACCACTTTCCGCGCGGCACGCGTATCCAGGTGCGCAACCTGTTCTTCAACGTGCCCGCCCGCCGAAAATTTCTCAAGTCGGTCCAGAGCGAAATGGCGCAGATTTCCGATGTCGTCTGCCATTACATGCTCGGGTATCCCGAAATCGCCTTCCGATTCACCCGCAACAACGCTCCGCTGGCCTCATCGCCGGGCTCGGGCAGCCTCATCGACGCCGTGCTCGCCGTGTATGGCCCCGAGGTGACGGGCTCGCTGATTCCGATCAAGGAGCCCCTCTCCCTGGCTGGAACCGGCTGTTCCCTTCGCGGGTTCATCTCGCGCCCAACCGACGCGCGGCCGTCGAACCGCTACATGACGCTCCTGGTCAACCGCCGTTACGTTCGGTCGAAACTGCTCTCGCAGGCCGTCGCGAAAGCCCTGTCGGCGTTCTTTCCGCGAGGCCGCTGGCCGGTCCTGATTTTCGATCTGCGCCTCCCCCCGGAAGTCGTCGACGTCAACGTGCATCCACAGAAGATCGAGGTACGGTTCCGCGACGAGCGCTGGATTTTCGGTCTTGTCTGGGAAGCCCTCCAGACAACCCTTTCCGGGCTTTCGATGGTCGCGCCCGACGGCACGGCCTCCGCTGACTTCGACATTTCGGCCGAAACCCGCGCCGACGACCAGCCAGCCGCCACCGAATCCGACCGGGATGAAGCGACCCCCGCGTTTTCCCCGTCTGAGTCCGCGCATCCATCGTTGTTCGGTGAATCAGCCGCATCGGGAGCCGACTCTGCAACCTCGCCAGTTCCTCAGCCCGCGGTGGCCGGCCGGGTGTATGAGCTGAAGGAAGCGGTGGAACGGCTCGGCCCGAACTCGGCGGCCGGGGCGGCCCTCGAGCCCGTTAAACAGCTCCAGGAGCCGAGAATTCTGGCGCAGCTGCTCCAGGCCTACCTGCTCGGCGAGGACCGCGACGGCCTGTTCATCGTCGACCAGCACGCGGCCCACGAGCGCATCCTGTTCGACACATACGTCCAGGCATATCGCGACCAGAAGATCGCCGCGCAGCCCCTCTTGTTCCCGATTCCGCTCAAGCTGCTCCCATCCGAGCGCATGATCATGAAGGAGCGCGGCGAGCAGCTCAGAGAGCTCGGGTTCAGCATCCAGCAGGAGGAAGACGGCCAGTTCTACGCGATCTCGGTGCCCATCCTCGGCGGCAAGTCGGCAGACAACGAGGTCATCCAGGATCTCCTTTCCCAGGTGCTCGGCGGCTGGGAAACGCGCTCGCTCGACGAGGTGAAGCTCGACCTGCTGAAGATGATGGCCTGCAAAGCCGCGGTCAAGGCCGGCGATCCGCTGAAGGAGCCCGAGATGCGCTCGCTTCTCGAACAGTTGCTGAAAACTCCGAACCCGTTCACCTGCCCGCACGGCAGGCCGATCGTCGTCCGCCTCGCAACGCGACAGATCGAGCACGGTTTCCTCCGCGTCTGAACGAGATGCCCCCCCAGCCTCTCATCGCTGTCCTCGGCCCGACCGCCTGCGGAAAATCGGCCCTGGCGCTCGATCTGGCACGCAGATTCGGATTCGAGATCGTCAACTGCGACTCCCGGCAGATTTACCGGGAGATGGAGATCGGAACGGCGAAGCCGGGTCCAGGGGAGCGCGCGGCGGTTCCGCATCACCTGTTCGATCTGGTCGGTCCCGGCGAGCGGTTCAGCGCAGGCGAGTATGCCCGGCAGGCCACCGCCTGCTGCGAATCGCTCTGGGCAGCCGGCAAAGTCCCTCTTCTGGTCGGCGGAACGGGATTTTATTACGACGCCCTGATCGAAGGCCTGCCGGAGGAGTCGGGTGACCCCGCGCTGCAGCTCCTCCTCCAGGACCGCCTCGAAAGCGAGGGGCTCCAGGTCCTTCTCGACGAGCTCGACCGGCTCGATCCCGCCGGGGGCGCATCGATCGACCGTCGGAACCCAAGACGGGTCCTGCGCGCTCTCGAGCTTGTCCTCGCCGGCGGCCGCCCGCTTGCCGACGTTCGGATGCGGCATGGAGCCATCCGGGCAACCGCGTTCCCGATCCTCGTGACGATCGACCGCGAGTCTCTGCACGAGCGCATAGCCGGCCGGGTCGACGCGATGATCGCGGCAGGACTGGCCAACGAGGCGCGTTCCCTCATCGCCAGATTCGGAAGCGACGCCCCCGGGCTGAAAAGCATCGGATACGCCGAATGGGCCGAGCCGCATGCGGACGAGGCTTCCGTCAGAGAGGCGATCATCGCCCACACCCGGCAGTATGCGAAGCGGCAGGAGACCTGGTTCCGAAAAAGACCGGGCGGCGTGATGCACGATCTCGGACGTCGAGAAACATCCGCGGACATCATCAAACGAACAGGGGCATTCCTGGGCTGTTGAAACCCCCAGTGAAATTGCCGGTTTCATGCCGTCGGTGATATACTGCCTCAATAAACAGCCACATTATGCCGAAAGTCTGAGGAGACCGATATGTCGCTTTGTGCTCCGTTGTTTGCAGGCCAGGTTCTGAAAAATGTCCTGATCTGCATGCTGAATCTGTTCTTTTCTGTTTGGGTGTTCAAAAGCCACGGGGGAATGTGAAATCGCCCCAGCCGCGGAGGTGACGCAGTGCGGGAGGTTACGGATTTTGAGATCAGTGCCGGCATCAGACGTGAGTTATCCGGCCGGCGTATCGATCTCGGCAAACTAAAATTCGCCGTTTTGAACGGCGTCGTCACCTTTACCGGCGATCTGACTTTCATCGGGTTCGACAAGACTCCCGACGAAACAGCCATCGAGATAAAATTCATCGAATCCACGCTGCGTGCCCAGCGCGGCGTGAAAGAACTGAAATTCGAGTTCGAGAACTGGACGAAAAATGTTTTCGGCAAATGGGAATCGAAAGTCACCCCTGCCATGCCTGGCGCGGGCGGCGGTGAAGGGTTTCACTGCCCCGACTGTCATACGGTCTTCAAATTCTGTCCCTGTTGCGGAAAGCCCCTCGTCGCCGGTCTCCCTCACACCGGCCAGCAGCGCAGGCCCGTCACGACCGGCCCATCCCTGCTGAAACCGCTTCCGCGGAAGATCGAACCGCTGAAACCCACCCCGATCAAACCTGTCGAGCCGTTCAAACCCTCCGGTCCCTTTTCCCAGCCGACACCCGCCGGTACCGGGAAAGAAGCCGCGAGACCGGTTACACCCACTCAATTGAGGCCCCTCGGCCCGGCACAAGTGCCGTCGCCCCCAGGTGTTCAGGCCCCAATTAAGCCGCTGACACCCGTGCCGGCCCCCGATATCGGGAAGACGTCTCCTTTCATGCCCGTTCCGACCACCCCGAAACCGGATGCCGGCAGATTGACTCCTCTGAAACCCGCGCAGCATCCGTTCGTTCCGGAGAAGCTCACACCGGTGAAGCCAGTGCCGACACCTGTCCGGCCGGAGACTCCCGTCCACCCCGTCCCGACTGCTCCCATCGAGCTTCCCAAGACGGTCATCTCCCGGCCCGTGCCTTCCGTGACGCATCCGGAGCCTGAATTCGCCGTCCCACATCCCGTTTCCGAGAAATCACCCGTTCCGTCGGCAGAGCAGGAACTTCCCACCCTCAAGCCGGCCCCGGAACTACCTGCCGAACCCCCGCGCATCGCCGAGGCGCCGAAGCCCGTCCCTCCCGCCCATCCGCCAAAGCCCGCGAAGCCGGCTGCACCCACCGCACCGAAACCGAACGCGGAAGACGACTTCTTCGATATTTCGATGCTTCCTCCGATCAAACCGAAAACGCCTGACAGCCGGGCGAAACAGCCGCCCCCCCCCGCGACGTCGACCAGAGCCGCGGCGACGGAGCCGCGCTCGAACGTGCGGAAGGTGACCTGCCCCCACAGGGCGCGAAGCCCCCC
>MWAR01000535.1 GCA_002068715.1 bacterium ADurb.Bin374 | reverse complement strand
GGGCGCGCTGCCGGACGCTGTTGGACATGAGTAGACTCGAAACGAGGCTTTTGATCTGGTCGCGGTCGATGCCTCCGAACGCACGGGTCGCGTTCATGCGGATCTTTCCGTTCTTGTGCTGCATGAGCTGGGGCAGGTAGATGCACAGATACTCGGAGTCGAGTTTCGAGAGGGCGTCGATGGCAGCGGAAACCTCGTCGGGATTGTCTTTCGCGAGATACGGCTTGACGATCTGCGCATCATCGGAGGAGCCGAATCTTCCGACGACCTTTATCAATGCCCCGAGTTCCTTACCGCGTGCATCGCGGATAAGAGACGGAAGACGGGACTTCAGGAGCCTGTAGCCATCGACGGAGAGCTTGTTGAGCAACTGAATGCGGGCGGTCGCGTCGAGTGAATCATACTCGTCGATATTTGCCGGGGGCGGTGCCGTTTTCACCGGCCCATCCGCTTCAGCTGGGCCGGAGTGCTCATCGGAAGGTTCGAGGTCGGGAAGAAAAGATGACGAGGACGGCGTTGCCGGCTGAGCAACGGGTGGTTCGACGGGAAGCACACTACTCGAGGGCTTCGATTGAGCATCCTGGCAGCTTTCTGCCGCCCGAGCGTCTGGAGGGATGGGGGGCTGCTCGGACATACTCGAGATCGATAATCGGAGAAGCCGTTCTTCCTCAGCTTTGACGCGGATCTTGAGCTGGTCGAGGAACTCCTGGGCGCTCATCGAGATTTTTTTCGTGTCGGCGAGTGCGCGCGCGACGCCGAGAAGGATTCCCTTGACAAGGTTCTGATGCTGGCCCCGAAGATTTCTGCAGATCCAGTAGAGGCGGAAGGGAAGCTCGACGTGGGCGTTTGCCTTGAAGATGAGGCTCACCCGGAGAAGCAGTTTAGGATCGTCGACTTCGGCGGCAAATCTGAGCAGATGGGGCTCGATTTCCGCATACGGGAAAGAGGCGGCGTGATGAAGCGCAAGGATACGTTCTGTCGGTTCCTGGGCGAACATCAGCTCGACAAGATACCGGAGGGCGTGGGGTTTGTCCCACCGGTACAGGCTTTTGATCGCTTTCGCGCGGATTCCAGGATTGGAGTTGTCGAGAAGGGGGGTGACCAGACTTTGGAGATTGTCCGGGTCGATCTTCTCGAGGGCGTCGAGGGCGGCGGCAAGGACGACGGGATTGGGATGTCGGCAGAGTTCGATGAGCGAGTCTGAGTCCCTGATATCGCCGAACCGTTTGAAGTAATTGCAGATCGAGGGAAGCGCTTCGGGGGGAAGGGTGTTCCACGCGGAACTTCTGAGCAGGTCGTTCGCGAGAAATGCATCGGATGATTCGAGGCGCGTTATGACGAGAGCGAGTTCCTCGAGTTTCGTGGGATCGGAAAGGACCCCCTGAAGATCGTCGAGGGTCGACGGCTGAATAGCGCCCCGAAGTTTGAGCAGTTGATACCTGACGGTTTTTGCGACCTGGAAGGCGAGAACGGGATCTTTGATTTCAGGAAGCGTCTGTTGAAGGGCTTCGACGACCTGCTTCGCGAACGGCAACTCTTCGATCTCGGCGAGGAGATCGAGAACGAGTGTTCCGTCGCCGCTTCGAAGCGTCGATTTGATCTGTTCCGTCGCGAAGTTCGATGATGACGTCGTCATGGAGCAGCCGGTCCGAACATCCCGTGAATCATCGTCAGAATCCGAAGTTGAGGCCGAATCTGACGTCGGGCTCGACGTTGAACGAAGTGACGAAGAGCTCCGCCTGAACCGCATCGGACCCACCGCGGACACCGGCATTGAGTGAAACTCGGTCGCCGGAGTCATTATAGAAGTCACGATAATTCAGGAACTGGCTTTCGAGCATGATGCTGACGTTTTTCTGGGGGGCATAGTCGAGAGCGATCGCGCTTGCGAGAAATTCTTTCTTGTCATAATGAAGTTTTCTGCCAGAAGGGAAAACGATGTCCTGGTCATCCGTGAAGCAGTGCTTGAGATTCAGATAGCCTCGGAGTTTCTCGGAGAGTTTTTCCCCGAGTGTGAGGTAAACGGAGCGGAGGTGCTCGATCTGAACGAGGTCGGCTTTGTTGATCTGGACGGCCGACATCGGGGCGAACATGCCGCCGATGCAGAGGTCCTGGGACGCGATGTGCGTCGAGTATTTCATTCCAAATCCTGTCGACTCCTCGGAATAATTCAGAATGCCGATGGTTGGCGCGGAAGAACGCTCGTATCTGAGATGGTTCACCGAGATTTCGAGATTCGGCTGGAGCGAGCAGGCCGCCGACATCCAGTGTTCGTTCTTCTCGAGATCATATTTGATATTGTCCACGATAATATCACGTTTGGTGACTCCCGTCTTGAGCGAAAAGCCGCCCTTGCGGTTCGTCTGGAAATCTGGGGTGGGAACGGAAATCAAGCCGCTCGTTCCCGAGAGGCACATTCCGGTTCGAGGCGTATCGGATGCAAAGGAGCTGGGCGGCTCCGTATCGTAGATTTTTTCGACGGAGCCAGTACGCTCGGTCTTCCATTCGAATCCCTCGTCCTCGCTCAGCATCTGGGCCGATCCGGCCATCGGAATGGAGAGCGCGAGAAGAATCGCTGCAAGATATCTGTTCATGGTTGTTCTCACGGTTTATCGACGAGCGGGATCGTTGTCTGAGTAGGATCGGAGGTTCCATTGCTTCTGATATAGCAGGTTCTGGTCACTTCATAGTACGTTTGCCCCGGTCCTCCGGAGACGGTTCCAGGAACGGTGATCGTGTAGGTGTCGGGCTGGAGGTTTTCGAACAGGAACTTCCCTTCGGAGGTCGTTCTGATGTCATTACCAACCTGAACCAGGCCTTTGTAGAGTTTCACGTCGATTTCGGGTAGTGCCGCGCTCGTGCTTGCAAGGCGTACGTAGCCGACGATCGTTCCAACGACGGAGGGATCGGGCGTGATAAACAGCGTCGTCGTTGTCGGATCCGTCGTTCCATCTTCTCGGATATAGACTGTCCGTGTGGCGGTGAGATACCCCGGAGCTGAGGCATTGAGCGTATACGTATCAGGGAGGAGGTTCGAGAAATAATACCTGCCTTCCGCGGTCGTCAGCATCGGGCTTGCGGCGTTCTGGCCATCGCTACCCTTTACGCTGACCCAGACTTCGGCGAGAGCCGCGTTCGTCGAGCTGTTTCGGACATACCCGGAGAGCGTCCCCGTCACCTTGGTGAGAGAAATGTTCGTCGTGGCCGGGTCGACGGTTCCATTCGATGCGATATAGACTGTGCGTGTCGCCGGTGCATATTTGGGATCGTCGATCGAGATCGTATACACGCCGGCGCCAAGATCGTTGGCCGCGAACTTGCCGTCCTGCGTGGTGATGAAGGGGCTCGAGGCGAGGGGGGTATCGGTGCTGTCGAGGATGCGAACGGAAATTTCAGGCAGCGGAGTGGTTCCGTATTTCACGTAGCCGATGATGTTCCCGGTCGCCGGATCGCGGGACAGGGTCAGTATCGTCGAGCTCGGATCGGTGGTTCCATTGCTGAGGATATAGCAGGTCCGGGTCACAGATGTGAAGCTGGTGCCGGATGCGTTGAGGGTGTAGGTTCCGGGGACGAGGCCGTAGAAGCCGAACTTGCCGTCCGCCGTCGTCTTGAGCGGGCTGCCCGTAACGTGGGCGTTGCTGCTGTTCTTGAGACTGACGTAAATCTCGGGAAGCACCTGGCCGGTCGTGTCGAGTTTCACGGTGCCGACGACATTTCCGACCACGGCTTGCGCGACGGGGGTCAGGATGATCTTCGGCATGGCCGGGTCCTTCGTTCCATCTTCTCTGATGGTGATGGCGAAATCTCTGTCGACGTAATCGCTCTTCGAAATGGTGACCCGATAGAGTCCAGGATTGACGTCGGAGAAGGCAAAATAGCCGCTTCCGTTCGACAAGGTGGTCTTGCCGAGATCGTCCCAGATGCCGCCGACATACTTGAACAGTTTGATCGTGGCCAAGTTGACCCCGGCGTTTGTCGCTGCGTCGACAACGTATGCCTCTATCATCGAGCTTTGCATGGAATAAGAAAGAATCAGATCAGTCGATACCGGATCGGCGGTTCCGTCCGTCTTGATGTAGCAGGTGCGCGTGACTTCCGTATACCCGGTTCCGGACGCCGTGATGGTGTATTCGCCGGGAATGAGGTCGTAGAACGAGTATTTGCCTTCAGAGGTGGTTTTACGAGGGCTGCCGGAAACGAACTGTCCGGTGCCTACGTTTTTCGCGGTGACGGTGATCTCGGGAAGAACCGCGTTCGTGATGTCGAGCCTGGCGTAACCGGTGATGGTTCCTCGTAACTCGGTTAAGCGTGTGAGGACAATCTGGGTCGTTACAGGGTCGGCCGACCCGTCGCTCTTGATATAGCAAGTGCGGGTCGCCGTCGAGTAGCCGGTGCCGGATGCCGAAACCGTATAGTCGCCGACT
>MWAR01000534.1 GCA_002068715.1 bacterium ADurb.Bin374 | reverse complement strand
ATGATGCTCATGATGCGCGGCAAGTAGTCTGCGAGGTTGCGCTCGTGCACGATGACGATGAAGTTCGCCTCGCGGATCGATTCGAGCCGGCGGATCTCACCGTCGTTGTCGTGGAAGGCGATGATGCCGCCCGGGGCGAGCCATGCGTCGTTCATGATGAACTGGAGGAGTTCGAATGGCCTGAGATCGGGGTCTGAAAAGTCGAGCAGGACCAGTTCCGGCATTTCGAGGGTGAGATACTCGCGCGCCGTCTGGAAATCGGGAATGACGGTGAGATGGAAACTTCGCCTGCTTTCTTCCGGTAACAGGCGTTCGACGTCGGATATCAGAGATGAGTTGTCGCTGATCAGCGGAAGCTGTCTCATCGCCCCCCCTGGCGGCATATATATATCAAATCACTATACTCCGCGTCGGCGATTTATCCAAGGCATCCGCCTTCACTTTCTCATGACCGGCCCGAGGCGGCGGAGGATTTCCTCCGTTTCGGGTCGAGGAGCCGGACGAGGCGGACGGGATGGCTTTTTCCCTTGACGCAGGTTTCGCCGAGAGACTCGTAACTGCCGATGTCCCTGACGCGAAGACGCAGGGCCTCGTCGAGGACGACCGCTACGGGGGCAAATCGCTCGGCGAGCGCGGCAGCCCGGGCCGCGAGGTTCACTGTGTCGCCGATGATCGTATGGTCTCGCCTGTCACCGGAACCGAGGATTCCCGTGACGACGGAGCCTATTGTCATCCCGACTGCTGGCCGGAACGAAAGCGCGCCTTCCTGGTGTGCCGCCTGTAAGCGCCGGGCGGTTTTCACGGCGACGGCGTCGAGTTCCGGAGGAAAGACGGCGAGGATCTTCTGGCCGAGCAGTTTGTCGATATCGGCTCCGGCGGCGTGCAGGATGCGGGACGCGACGATGACGTGTCGGTTGAGAAGTTCGAGAGCGGCTTCTGGAGACATCGATGCCATGGCGGTTTCGATACCGGTGAAGGAGACGAAGCAAACGATGAACTCGCGGCGGGCCCCTTCCCTAGCTTTTTTCTCGTCGTCGCCCGATGTCGCGGCAGTCAGAGCCGAACTCGAAACCATTTTCCGCAATATATTTCGTTCTTCGAGTCCCCGGGCCATCTTGTTGAAGGTGTCGGCCAGTTCGCCGAGTTCGTCGGATCGGTCAGACGGCACCCGGTGGGTGTAGTTTTCCGCGCTGACGGCCTGAATGCCGACGATCAGGCTCCGGATGGGGGAGACGATGTCCTGGGTCGCGCTTGCGGCGAGCAGAAGGGTGATGAGCGCCGCAACGAGGAGGGTCGCGTTCAGTCTGCGCTTGATCGCCGCCGTTTCGGCCAGAAGCGGCGCCTCGTCGGCGAGCGCGACGAAGACGAACTGGCGGGAATAGACGCCGGGCGCCCCCTCCACCAGCCACCGGGTGTTCCCGTCACTCAGGCGCAGACTGAGCGACCTCGACGAGGCATCCACCTGCCGGGCGACCCGGCGCAGGAACGGGTGGCGCTCGCCGGTGCCGGGGTGGCAGGGTTTGCCGATCTTGTCCCGCTGGAAGACGAAGAGCGGGCCGTCCCGCCATTTTCCCGACAGCGTCCGGCTCATGGCGTTGTTCTCGTGATATTCGGCCTTGAGCAGGATCGAGAGGAGAAACTCCGGAGCCTCCTGACTTGGGAGAAACATCTCGTACAGCATCACCATGCCGATTCCGATCTCGAGCAGGAGCGGCTCGTTTTTCCCGTTGATCCAGTCGAAGAACGCCTCGGGGCCGAGAACGGAGAGGAAGATTTCGCGGCCGACGTCCCACACCATTTCGCGCTTCGTCGCGAGGGCGGAGCCGCGTTCGGGATCGTCCGACACTGTCCTGCTCCCGCCCGGAACCATTCCGGTGCCGCGCGCGGTGAGCGTGACATTCGCGTTGTGATTCATGAGTTCGGCAAGCATGCTGGGGCCTCCCACCGGATCGCGGGGGCGGGACTGGTGGCGGACATAGCTGCCCATGCCGGCGAGAATGACCTTGCGCAGGGAAAGGTCGATCGGCTCATTGTATAAATAGAGAAAGATATTTTTAAAGCGTCGTTCGAGTTCCGCCCTGGCGGCGGGATCGTCACCTGCGGCGTCCCGCCTGGCGGCTTCGAGAAACGTCCTGTTTCCGAACAGCCGTGAGAGCAGGTGCCAGATGCGCGGTCGGTGCGCGAGGGCCTGTAGTTCGAGCAGGTTGATGGTGTTTCTCAGGTCAGTCCGGATCTCCTGGACGCGGACTTCGTGACGTTCATCCGCATACGGCTCGATGACTAGAAACATTGTCGTCAGCGGGAACAACGCCGCCAGAAGAAATCCGGCGGAAAGCTGACGGCCCAGACTGAGTGCGAGGCCGCCTCCGCGGAAAAGGGTTGAAAACCATGTCAGAACGGCCATGGCGGATGTCGCCCAGCAGAACGTCCGTATCAGGATGGTGGTGTTTCCCCGGCCGGGGGTTCCGGCAGGGAGTTTCATGGCGGCGAGAACGGTGTGCCGCCTGCCGACGAACGCCGTTCCGCGGCTGACAACCCAGTTCTGTGGCGATGAAGCGCCGTCCAGACAGGCGCTGAGGGGCGGCTTCCGCCACGATGCGTGCGCCGTGATGCTGCGGCTGTCTTCGGAAACGAACGCAAGCCGGATGCCAAGGTTGGCGTATCTGCGGATAGTCGATTCGATGCTGAGCTTCCCCGTGGCGGTGGGCGGCATGATGAAGAGAATGCCTCCGAGAGTCATCCGCTGGCGGATGTGTTCCCTGACCGTCGAGACATTAGGGGCGAACAGTGTGTCCGGTGTCGGGGAACGGAGCAGCTCGGCGGCCTTCCGTTTGTCGATGAGGGGCATCCAGAAGAGAAGCGCGTCCCTGTGCCTGAAAACTACCGGTGCGGCGGTTCCTCGCTTCTCTTCGTTGAAATAGCTGATGGTCTGGACCGAGCCAAGGAAGCGGGGAATGCGTTCGGAGAGGAGAATGGCATCGCTTGCGGCCGGTTCCCGGAAACACATCTGAATGTTCATCTCGAGGAACCGGCTGAAAAAGTCCCGCTCTTCAGGGGTGTGATCGCCCTGAACATCGACGCGCCTGGGGTGAACGAGCAAGCTCATCGCGAAAATCGGTCGCGAGGCAGACCGCTCGAGGCGCCGCGTGACCTCCTGCAGGCCGGAAGCGACGTTCGCTTCCGGGGAACCGGCGATCTCGTCGGCGAAGTTCTGCGCCGCTTCTTCCAGGCGGTCGACGAGCAGCAGACGGCCCAGGTCCTGGTGCCTGACTAGGTGGAGGGCCGTGTCGAGAAGTTCCGACGTCGTCTGGCGAATCCGGGCCTGTTCGAACGCCGCGCTTTCGGAAAGGGTCGTATGAATCAGCCAGGCAGGGAGAAGGAGGAGAGCGGCGCCGACAAAGAAGAGCAGACGTCGCGAAAAAGCGTTCATGCCTTGTCTCCTTCCGGTTGCTCCAGCCGGAGGAGCTCGTCCGACGTGACATTCGCCTGGTAGACGAAGGCGCGCTTCTCATGGCCTGCGAGGGGAACCGCGCAAGCCGTGAGGGCTCCCCCGGCCTTCGCGATCTCCGGCGTCATCACGAGTGGGAGGCCCGGGGCGGATTTTGAGAGCGCTTCGAGCCCCGTGGCCTCTGCCACGGATTCCCCGAGCACCGATATCTCGAAGCGGAAGGCCGGATCGCCGATGCCGCCGAACAGCAGGTCGCCGCTGCTCAATCCTACGCCGATGGCGTAGGGAAACAGACCCTGGAAACATCGCTCTTCGTTGATAGCCTCCATCTCGCGCAGCATCGCAAGACCGGCCGTGATCGCGCGTTTCTCGAGCCCCTCGTCGCCTGGCAGATGGGGTTCGAAGATCGCCTGGATCGCGTCACCGATGAACCTGTCGATGCGTCCCCCATGACGATGAATGATGTCTGCCATCAGGTCGAAATGCCTGTTCAGCATGCCGGTGATCGTTGCTGCAGGCTGATTCTCACAGAGCGTCGTGAACGAGCGGATATCGGATACCAGGACGATGCCCGGGCCTCGGCGGGGTTTCGACGTCGTTCCCTCGGAAAGGGCCTGGAGTGCCGTTCCGGATACGAAAGTCGAGAGTCGCTGCCGCTGCCTCAGCCCGTCCGTCATCTCGTCGAACGCCCTCGTCAGGACCCCAAGTTCGTCGGACCGGTCGAGTTCCACCCGGATGTCGAGGTCGCCTCCGGTGACGGCCGTGAGACCCTTCTTCACCGAGATGATCGACGGGACGACGTGCTGGGCCGTGATCGTCCCCAACAGAATGACCATCGTGAGGCTGAGCAAAAGAAATCCCGCGAGGCGCCTACGGCGTGCTTCGAAGACTGCCAGCTCCGGCTTCAGGGGGAGAGCGGCCGCGAGCCAGACGTCGCGCATGGCGCCGGACGGCCGGGCCAGGACAAACCATTCGTCCGGGGCGAAGACATGCGTGGTGAACGCGCCGCCGCGCGCCATGGCGGCGTTGGCCGGGTGCTCGAGAAGCCGCCGGTGCAGGGCCGACGCGGAAATCAGGGGAACGAGGCGGTCACGCTCCTTCCGGAACGCCATAAAGACGCCATCCGGGTTTGTCCGGGCGTAGTCGGCCAGTGCGCTTCGGATGGCTTCCCTGTCGAGAAACTGGTCGTGCCAGGCGATCAGGAAAGCGATCGCTTCACCCGTTTCGGTCTGGATGAAGTCGTGAAGCTTGACCAGCCAGTGGCTGCCGGCCTTGAAAAACTCGGGGATGCCGCGACGCATCTCGGCGATCTGCGTGATGTTCGTGTAGGAAATCTGCGAGAAGGCTTCCCAGAAAATATTGTCACGGGTCGAGAGCGGGTTTTTCCCGGGCGGAGGCCGTTGATAGGTCATCTCGTATCGGTTCCGGAGAGTGTTGATAAAATATATTTTATAGTATTTATGGAGCCCCTCGTACTGCTCCGGCGTCAGAATGCTACCTCCGGTCGCGAGTTCGTTCCCGTACATGTCGAACAGGAACAGGGCGGACAGGGGAAGCGAGGGGGAGGCGTTCGAAAACTCCGTGAGAATACGCTCTGTGAGACCCGGTGCGCGGACGCCGTGTCGCC
>MWAR01000533.1 GCA_002068715.1 bacterium ADurb.Bin374 | reverse complement strand
GCTGCTTCCGCGACCGGAGCCTTGGGAACGGAGGGAATGGCCCTGATGGGCGTAGGCCCGTCCTCGGTCAACATCGCCATGTAGGACTCGATCACCGTCTTCAGTTCGACCTTGAGCATGCGCTTCTGGCGTTTGAGCTCGCGGATTTCCTTGCCGACCATCTCGGATTCGGACCGGGCCTCGTCGAGAATGCGCTCGGCCTGGAGCTCGGCTTCCTTCACGATCAGCTCGGCTTCCTTCTCGGCGTTGTTCTTGAGGTCGCCCGACGCCTTCTGGGCCGAAATGAGCGTCTGCTTGAGCGTCTTCTCGAGCTCGAGGTAATCCTTCATCTGGGCCGTCAGGCGCTCGACCTGGTCTTTCAGATCCTTGCTTTCGGCGTAGACGGCCTCGTATTCGCGACCGACCTTCTTCAGGAAGTCATAGACCTCGGTCTCGTCGAGACCGCCGATCTTCTTGCGCGAGAACTCGCGCTGGTAGATATCGAGGGGAGTGATTCTCATCTGTCTGCCTCCTAGAGGTTCTCCATCAGGACGATACGATTGGTATTCGTTCCCAGAAGATTGTTGGTGACCTTGAAACAGTTGGCCAGTTTCGTGAACTCCTGGCTCTGCACGTAAACTTCGACGACCTTGAACTGGCCGGCGTTGTACTTCTTTGTGCACGTCAGATTGACGACCGCCTCGTCGAGGTTGATCAGTTCCCCCTGATACCTCACCTCGCCGACTTCCATCGCCACGAGACCGCCCTTTTTCACGACGCGGTGAAGTTCCGCGAGCGTGTCCGAGATGAACTGCATCCACTCCCCGAGATCCGGCGTCTGGACGACGGCCTTCTCGAGCTTCTGCGAGTCGATGCCGCAGAACCAGGTTTCGAGCCAGGTATCCTGCACATAATCGACCGTGTTGAGGAAGGGGGGCGAGGTGACGATCAGATCGACGCTGTGGTCGGCCCACCCCTTCAGGTTCCGGGAATCGCCCGTCGTGATGACCGTGTTCTTCCCATGCTGCTTGATTTCTTCGAGCTGCCCGTCTTTCAGCGCGGTTTTCGCCTTCTTGACGATGCGGGAAGCGATGTCGCGATACTCGGGGTCAGCGCCCCGCGTGCGGTTGATCTTGACCTGGTTCGCCTTCGGAATCGAGATCTGGGGAAACGAGTAGGCCGAGAAGAAGCCCGGCGAATGTCCGTGAAGGCGGGAGAGTGCAAGCATTTCGATGAACCGGTCGGTCGCGTCCCGATGCGTTTTCAGGTAATCCCGCAGGTTCAGAAGCTCCATGTAGGTCTGCGGATGGTAGAACATGCTGAGGTCCTCTTCCCGGGAAAGATCGCGGGGTGCCTCGAGAGAGATCTCCTGCAGGCGGCGCTCGACCGCCTCGACCGTCACGGGATTGACCTTGGGTCTTGCGATACGCTCCGACAGGGGGTTCACGTCATTGCTGTGACCGCGCCGGCCGAGCAGGTTCGCCTGGAGCAGCGTGGTGCCGCGGCCGCCGAACGGGTCGCCAACTGCGTCGCCGGGCCGTGTGAATTTCCTGATGAAGTAGTCGGGCAGTTCTGGCTTGAACGAAGCCCGATACGAAAGGGCATAATGCAGCGAGTGCATCTGGCGCTGTTTCGCGGTCCAGAATTCGTCGTAGATGCGGGGAACCGCTCCAAGGGGCGTGTCGATGAATCCGGCATTGCCGGGAATGGAGCGGACGGTCTCCGGTGACGCGAACAGGGGTTGGGCGCTCATGATGCCTCCGAATACGATTTCTACCGATCAGGGAAGTTATCGGCGTTTCGAAGGGATTTCTTGACGCTTCTGTTTCGCTACGAGCGAAATCGGCTCCAGCAACGAATCTCGAATGGGAAAACGGCTACGCGAGACTCCCTGTGAACCGAAGGGAGAAAGCGGTCTGGTTTTGATTCCTGCATGAAAAAGCCGGTCATGCGCGCCCGTTCTTACTGAGCCTGTCGAAGCGCGATAGGTTCAGGGCGTATGTGTGATTATCTGCGGAGCTCGAAAAAGTATTATATATGCATAATTATTTTATAGTTGATCTGCGTCTTCCGCGCCATCTGCGGATGATTCGAAAGTAAGATGAAAGTAATGCTGGATTCTGGAAAAGCGAGCATTTACAATTCGTGACTGAAACGCTACTGCCAACGAGGCGGAGAATCAGCCGCCGACGCCGGGATGGCGAAGTCGCGGCGGACCAGATACCGAAAGGAATGTTCGTATGGCCACAGAATTGTTCAGGGAGCTTCAGGAGGCGTTCAACAGCCGCAAGCCATTTGTGCTCTGCACTGTCGTCGAGGTCGACGGCAGCAGCCCCGGCAAATCGGGACAGCGCATGATCGTCTTCGAGAACGGAAGCACGGCTGGGACGGTCGGCGGCGGCATCAACGAGGAGCGGACGCGAAAAGCCGCGCTGGCCCTGTTCCCCGAACGCGGTGGAACGCAGCTGCTTTCCTACGATCTCGCCAACGAGATCGAGAGCGGCGAGCCGGTCTGCGGGGGCAACGTGAAAATATTTCTCGAGTATATGGCCGACAGGAACAGGATCGTGATCTTCGGTGGCGGCCATATCGGCTTCGCCCTGGCGCGGCTTGCGGCCCAGATGCGGTTCCATGTGGCGCTTGTCGACGACCGGCCGGAATACGCCGATCCTTCCAGGTTTCCCGAGATCGAACACGTGATCTGCCGCCCCTATCCGGGAAGCGTCGCGGCGATCGGCGTCGAGGCGACGGATGCCGTCGTCATCGTCACACCCGGCCACCTGCACGATCTCGAGGTGCTTGAACAGGCAGTCGCATCGCCGGCCGAATACGTCGGCATGATCGGCTCGGCCAGAAAAGTCGCAGAAATGAAAAAGAGCATTCTGGCTTCAGGAGTTGACCCGAAGCGCGTTGAGAGCGTTTTTGCGCCGATCGGCATTCATCTCGGAAGTACGACCCCCGAGGAGATCGCTCTCGAGATTCTCGCTCAGATCGTCGCGTTCCGGAACGGAATCACCCTCCGGTATGCAAGACCCTCTTCCGGGAAATGACGGGAATCCGGAAAGAATTATGGCCGATCATGATGGGTGGATGGAAGAAGGATGTTGCCGCTAGTACTGGGGAAATTGCGAAATCGGGATGGGGTGGCTCTCTCCCTCCCCACAGACGTTTCCTATCTCCTGTATGAACTGTATACTGGTACACCGCAAACCCCGGTCGCAGGCCGAAAAAAATTAAAAAAAGGTAGTTGACTCGGGAAGCCGAAGCTGGTAATATAACCCTACCAACGAGGCCGCAAGCCCCGAAGGAACCGATCGAAAGACCGGAGCTCATTGAGAATAAGATCGAGGGACCAAGGAAGACGCCAAGTGGGCTTCCGAGCGTGATCGCAAGATTGCGCCAAGGAAGTTGAGTTTGTTAGACCGAAGTAATTCGGGATATAAAACTCCATGAGTTGATAAAAGGCGGATTCGCAAGAATCTGTTTTTGAAAAATTTTCGTGGAGAGTTTGATCCTGGCTCAGGACTAACGCTGGCGGCGTGCCTAACACATGCAAGTCGAACGGTTCTGTTCGTGATAGCAATATTGTGGACAGGATAGTGGCGAACGGGTGAGTAACACGTAGGTAATCTACCTTTTGGATGGGAACAACTCAGGGAAACTTGAGCTAATGCCCAATAAGACCACGTTCCGGGAGGGATGTGATCAAAGGCGGGGCGAAAGTCTCGCGCCGGAAGATGAGCCTGCGGCCTATCAGCTAGTTGGCGGGGTAAAGGCCCACCAAGGCGAAGACGGGTAGCCGGCCTGAGAGGGCGAACGGCCACACTGGGACTGAGACACGGCCCAGACTCCTACGGGAGGCAGCAGTGAGGAATTTTCCGCAATGGGCGCAAGCCTGACGGAGCGACGCCGCGTGAGGGATGAAGGCTTTCGGGTTGTAAACCTCTTTTGCTTGGGAAAAAGGTCCGCGTGCTCATACCACGTGGATTTGATGGTACTAAGCGAATAAGCCCCGGCTAACTACGTGCCAGCAGCCGCGGTAATACGTAGGGGGCGAGCGTTGTCCGGAATTACTGGGCGTAAAGGGCGTGTAGGCTGTTGGGTAAGTCTGGTGTGAAATGCTACGGCTCAACCGTGGCACTGCGCTGGAAACTACCTGACTGGAGTGCAGGAGGGGTCACTGGAATCCCCGGTGTAACGGTGAAATGTGTAGATATCGGGGGGAACACCTGTGGCGAAGGCGGGTGACTGGCCTGCAACTGACGCTGAGACGCGAAAGCGTGGGGAGCAAACAGGATTAGATACCCTGGTAGTCCACGCTGTAAACG
>MWAR01000532.1 GCA_002068715.1 bacterium ADurb.Bin374 | reverse complement strand
CACATCGTGGCCGTTATAATACCGGCGAATACAAGAATGACGATACCGGCCAGCATGATCTGCTGGGTCCGGGGAAGCTTTGCGATGGGCTCCCAGAGTTGCCGCAAGAACTCGGTCATGTCTGCCTTACTCCCTACTCCGTGTTGCCCGCCTTCCGCGGGCGCCCGGTGCATCCTGCCTGATGTTTCAGGTCATGGAAGGCCGGGGTTTCAATCTCGATTGTTTAAAGACCTTGTGATCGGGATAACCGCTCATGCATCATCAGAACTGCATGCGCATGATTTCCTTGTAGGCTTCCAGCGCTTTGTTACGGACCTCGAGCGTCAGGTTCATGGCGGTGCGGGCCTTTTCGGCCGCGATCATGACGTCGTGCAGATTTTCGACGCGGCCCAGGACGGCATCCTGCGTGAGCTTCTGCGACGCCTTCTCGAGGTCGTCGACCTCGGTGATCGCCGTCTGGAGCTTGTCGGCGAACATCTGCCACTGCTCCTTCGCGTCGACGCGGGGAGCGGCGCGGGTCGCGCCTGTTTCGAACGGGTTGGGTGATTCGATGCGCATGTTCGTCATCTACCTCATCGTCTTCCGATGCCGAGCGCCGAGTTCACGATGTCCTTCGCCGCGTTGATGCTCGTGACGTTGGCTTCGTAGGCGCGCGTGCAGGTGATCATGTCGACCATCTCGTGGACGATGTTGATGTTGGGGAACCGGACGTAGCCGTCCTTGTCCGCATCGGGATGGTTCGGGTCATACACGAGCTTGAAGGGCGACTGGTCGGACATCACGCCCGCGACCCTGACGCCCGTTCCGACCGGCGTCTTGCCGCGCTCGGTGGCGGCCGTGAATGGCCACCGGTGCTCGTGACTGCGCGACTGGAAGATGCACAACTGGCGCCGGAACGGGCCGCCGTCCTCTGTGCGCGTCGTGTTCACGTTCGCGATGTTGTTCGAGATCACGTCCATGCGGAGCCGCTCCGCGGTCAGGCCGGAAGCGGACGCGTCGATGGCGCCGAAGAGACCCATCAGGCTCTACCTCCTCTCGTGATGATGTCGTTCAGATCCGAGAACATCGATGCGAGCCGCGTCGATTCGATCTGATACAACATCGTGTTCTTTGAAAGATCGGCCATCTCGACGTCGATGTCGACGTTGTTCCGATCGTTCCGCATGATGTGCGCACGATCGGTCGTGACGGATGGCGCCACTTCCATATAGTTGATGTTATCTATCGGAATGTGCCGGTCGTCGGTGCGCTTGCCGGCAAGCTCGGGGCGCCCGTCGAACACCTTAGCCATCTCATCCTCGAAGCTGACGATCTGGCGCTTGAAGCCGGGCGTGTTCACGTTCGCGATGTTGTTCGAAATGACCTTGTGGCGCAGGGCGGCCGTTCCGAGGCCCTTCGCGAGAAGGTTGAGCGTGGAGGTTTCGGTCAGATCGCGGAACATGGGTGGTGCCTCCTGTCAGAGAATGAACCGGGCGAGGTCCTGGTCCTTGAGGAACGGGCCCAGAACGCGGTCGACCAGCTCGGGGGTGACTTCATACCGGCCCTGCGCGGCCTTGGGGGCGTCGAAGCTTACTTCGTCGAGAAGCCGCTCGATCACCGTGTGAAGGCGGCGTGCGCCGATGTTTTCCTGCATCGTGTTCACCATGACGGCGAACGAGGCGATGCGTTCGATGGCTTCCGGGGTGAAGACCAGGTCGACGCCGTCGGCGGCGAGAAGCGCCGCATACTGGCGGGTCAGGGCATTTTTCGGCTCGGTGAGGATGCGTTCGAAGTCGGCGGCGGTGAGCTTGTCGAGCTCGACGCGCACCGGGAATCGCCCCTGGAGTTCGGGAATCAGGTCGGACGGTTTCGTGACCGTGAACGCACCGGCCGCGATGAACAGGACGTGGTCGGTGTTCACGGGCCCATATTTCGTCATGACGGTCGTGCCCTCGACGAGCGGCAGCAGGTCGCGCTGCACGCCTTCGCGGGAGACGTCGGGGCCGCTCTTGCTGACGTAGGAGGCGGCGATCTTGTCTATCTCGTCGAGGAAGACGACGCCGTGCGATTCCACGAGCCTCACGGCCTCGCGCTGGCTTTCTTCGGAATCGACCAGCCGGGCCGTCTCTTCGTTCGTCAGCTGCTCGCGAGCTTCGCGAACCGAGACGCGCCGCCGCCCACGGCGGCCGGGGAGGATATTCCCGAGCATGGACTGGATTCCCTGCAGGTTGAAGCCCATTTCCTCGACCCCGCTGTGGGAAATGACTTCGACGGTCGGCGTCACGTTCTCGGTCACCTCGATTTCGACGGTCTGTTCATCGAGCTGTCCCGCGTCGAGCTTGGCGGCCAGGTGGTCGCGGATCGTGTCGTGGGAATCAGGCTCTATACGGTCCATCGGCATTTCGTGGGGTTTTGTTGAGCCTCGTTCGAACCCGCTCAGCGGGTGCTTCTTCGGAAGCATCAGATCGAGCAGGCGTTCGCGCACCCGGGCCTGAACCTGGGGAGCGAGTTCGGCCATGCGCCGCGCCCTGACGATGCGAAGCCCCGTTTCGACCAAGTCTCGGATGATCGAGTCGACGTCGCGGCCCACATATCCGACTTCGGTGAATTTCGTTGCTTCGACTTTGAGGAATGGGACATTCGCGATCTGGGTCAGCCTGCGTGCGATCTCGGTCTTGCCGACACCGGTGGGGCCGATCATGAGAATGTTCTTCGGGCGAATATCGTCGAACAGCGGCCCCTTGACGAGGCTGCGGCGGAAACGGTTCCGCCAGGCGATCGCGACGGCCCGCTTGGCTTTCTGCTGGCCGACGATATACCGGTCGAGTTCGGCGACGATATCCTGGGGAAGAAGCTCCCGCGCGGGCGCCGTGGATCGGTGCATTGCTTTTTCCGTCATCGTTCGAGCAACTCCACGGTGATTCTGTCGTTCGTGTAAATACACTGTTCAGATGCGATCTGCATCGCGTGCTTCACGATCTCGGCCGCGCCGAGAGACGTGTGTCGAAGCAGGGCACGGGCTGCCGCGAGCGCCGCCGGGGCACCTGATCCGATCGCCGCGACAGGCTCGTCGGGCTCGACGACGTCACCCTGGCCGGAAAGCAGTAGAATCTGTGCGGCATCACCGACCAGGAGCATCGCGTCGAGCCGGCGCAGGGCACGGTCGGTCCGCCACTCCTTCGCGAGGTCGACCGCGGCACGCTTGAGACTGCCGGGAACGGCCTCGAGCTTCGACTCGAACCGTTCGAACAGGGTCAGCGCATCAGCCGTGTGCCCCGCGAAGCCGCCGAGGGCACGGTCGTTGGAAAGCCTGCGGAGCTTGCGGGCGCCGTGTTTGATGATCTGGTCGCCATGCGTGACCTGGCCGTCAGCCCCCATGGCGAGGCGGCCGTCGCGGATGACGGCCAGGATGGTGGTCGCCTTGAATCCGTCGGTCCTGATCATGACGTTTCTCCTCCGGAGCGTGGGTGGGTGGCGGTATAAATCTTCTGGAGGCGGTCCCGGCTCAGGTGCGTGTAGATCTGCGTCGTGGAAAGGCTTGCGTGACCGAGCATATCCTGAACGGCGCGAAGATCGGCGCCCCCGTTGAGCAGATGAGTCGCGAACGAGTGGCGGAGATCGTGAGGACTGATATGTCGCGCGAGAGCGATGGCCCGGATATGCTTTTCCAGAATGCGGGCAACGCTGCGAACCTGCAGGGGAGTGCCTTGCAGGTTCAGGAACAGGGCCGCCTCGTTCCGTGCACCGGGCTGTTCGGCATCCCGGCGTCGGAGATACTCGCCGACGGCGTTTGTGGCTGCAGGTGTGAGAGGGACGATGCGTTCCTTCGAACCCTTGCCCGTCACGCGGAGAAGTCCTGACGAGGAATCGAGAGAATGCCTCGTCAGCGAAACCGCTTCTGAGGCACGAAGGCCGCTTCCGTAAAGCAGTTCGAGGAGGGCTCTGTCACGAAGCCCCGCAAGCGACGAGTCGTTGGAGGTCATCAGCCGTTCGGCTTCTTCCTCGGAAAGAATTCGGGGAAGCGGCCTGCCGCCGCGGGCCGGATCCACGGTATCCATGGGGTTTTCGCGAATGATCCCCCGGCGTATGGCATACGCGAACAGGCCGCGGATGGCCGATTGTGCACGCCTCACACTGTTTCCGCACACACCGGCCTGGCGGCGCTGTGCCCAGAACGAGCGGATTTCGGAGGCAGTGAGTTTTTCGGCACGAGCCGGCTCTGCCGGGGGCGCCATTCGGCGCATCCAGTCGAGGAAGAGGTGAAGATCGGCAGCATAAGCGCGCACGGTGTGCGCTGACATCGACCGCTCCTTTTCACAGTGGGCCAGAAAGGTATCAATCAGGCTCTGCAAGAACGTTTCCGCCTCTTTCGCGAGGGTATGAACCGGGGATGGAAAAGAATAACAAACTGGACCGGGGTTCCACAAGGGGCACCGTAAAAATATTTTTCCGTGCATGCAATGAAAAGAAGGGAAAACCGTGGAAATCCGCAGATGGCGCAGATTGTGGCAGATTACCCGGATGCTTTCGCTGGGCCAATATGACCTTGGCTGTGAATGAGAAGACCAGGAATACGAACTGCAGGGGCGGGTTTGAAGCCCGTCCGGTCGCAGAACATCCTCACAGATGCGATGTCGGTGGTATGCCCCGATAAAATTGACTGACCCGGGGAAGAGATTTATACTATAGAGAAGAATTGCAGCGATCATACGCCGTACGCAAAGCGAGGGCAGCCATAGCGAATGCAGAAAATCACGTTGCAGGATGGCAGAACCGTCGAATTCAAGTCGGCGACCCCGGACGACGCCGAGGGGATCATTCAACTATATCACAAGGTATATAAAGGCAAGTATACCTTACGGGAAGTTCAGGAGGCGGACCTGATCGCCAAGAAGTCCGACGATCCGAACTATTTCTGGACGCTTGCCAAGTGCGAAGGACGGATCATCGGCTCGGTCATCTTCGCGATCGACCCCGTCAACAAGTTCGGAAAATGTTATGCGGCCGTCGTCCTCGGCGAGTTTCGGGGCCAGGATGTCATGCGGTTCATGGTTCAGCAGGGAATCGCCCGCCTGACGGTCCGCACCCGCACCTGTGACGTCATTTACGCGACGACACGCACGGTCAGCGTGGCTCCTCAGGTTGTGCTCGAACACCTAGATTTCCATTCGATGGGCATTTTCCCCAACGTCAGAAAAGTCGAATCGTTCGAGACGCACGGTCTCGAGGTCTTTTACCGGAAAAATTCGCTTGGCCTGCGCCGCCCGCAACCTAAGCTGATTCCTGAGGTTGTCGACTTCTATCGTATCGCAATGGACGTGCTCGAGCTCTCCGAAGACCCTGAGATCGTAGAGATGGACAAAGCCGATCCGAGGCACATGGGTGACCAGATCCGGTTCTGCGTCGAGCGCGACGAGGACCGCATTCTTCAGCTTTTCGACCTCTACCAGGACCACGACCTCATGGACAAGGTCTTCTTCCCCTTCATCACCCCGAATCTGCTGTTCGTTTCTGAAGACAAGCGCGCGGAAATCTTCGTTGATTTCAACGAAACCGACGGGAATGGCACGATCGTGGCCTATCGCATCAGGAACGAGGACCGGCGCCGCGTCATCGTGTGGTTCTGCGAGGCGGCGGCCCAGTTCGGCATGCGTTACATCGAGATGCTCGTCAGCGCATTCAATCCCGAGCATCAGCGCAACGCGATCGACGCCAAGTTCCTGCCCTGCGCGTATTTCCCGGCGATGCGCATGGCCGACGACGGCTGTCGCGAGGATTACATCGTCTTTTCGCGATCGTTCGAGAGCCTCGACTTCATGGATCTCCACCTGGTCGACACGAACCGGCGGTTTCTCGATGCGTTCATGAAATGCTGGTATGAGATGCTGGTGCGCTGCCAGCCCGATTTCGACGAGGAGTGGAGACTTGGCTGAGAAACCCCCGTTTGAGGCCTGCGGCAGGCTGTTCGATCTTTCCGATGCGTTTGTCCACTGTCATGCGACCGAAGTGCTGTTTGCCGACGCCATGCGCGAGGCTCTCGCCTGGCACCGCGCCAGATGCCCCGAATTCGCTGGATTTCTCGAGGCGAAAGGCCTGAACGACGATTCGCCGGTCGCCCCCGAAGACATTCCAACGCTGCTCGTGACGATCTTCAAGGAGCACCGGCTGATCTCGATTCCCGATTCCAAAATCAAGATCGAGCTGACCTCCTCGGGAACCGGCGGCCAGCGAAGCGCGATCGTGCTCGACAAGCGCTCCTACGATCGAATCCTTCGTGTCGTCGATGCCATCTTCGGCTCTCTTGGGCTCGTGAACCGGGAAGAAATAGCGGATTACCTCTGTTTCACCTATGACCCGCGCGTCGCGAAGAACGTCGGAACGGCCTTTTCCGACAAGATCCTGACCGGTCTCACGCGGCGTGGAACGGTGTTCTACGCAATCCGCTGGAGCGAAGCGACCGGAACGTTCGAGTTCGATCTCGGAATGACGGTGCGCCGCCTTTTGTCATTCGCCGGGCGAGGCCGGCCTGTTCGCATCCTCGGGTTCCCCGCCTATCTCTGGCAGGTCTGTGATGACCTGGAATCGCGTGGCAAACGGCTGACGCTGGGCGAGCGCTCGTTCGTCATCACCGGTGGCGGCTGGAAGATCCACAAAGACCGCGAAGTGACGAAAGAACTGTTCAAAAAGCGCGTGTCGGCTGTTCTCGGCCTTCCGGAGCAGAACATCCGCGACAGTTTCGGGATGGTCGAGCACGGTATTCCCTATGTCGACTGCGAGTGCGGCCGCCTGCACGTGCCGGTGTTCGCCCGGGCCCGGGTCGTCGATCCGGAAACGCTGAAGCCGCTTCCCGACGGTGAGCCCGGCCTTCTGCACCTGATGACGCCGTATCTTTCGAGCTATCCCTCGATCTCGCTCCTGACGACGGACAGGGCCCGCCTGGCCGGCGATTGTCCCTGCGGCCGCTCCGGTAAAACGCTGGAGATTCTCGGCCGCGCGGGCGTGGCGAAACACAAAGGGTGTGCAATCTCCGCCCTCGATCTTCTGAAACAGTGAACCGATGAATATGATATCTACAACAATATTTGGTGCCGAGGTTTCCGATGCTTCGCTGAATGGGGAGAAGATTCCCCAGATGATCGCCACGGGACGGGAGCGCGCTTCGGCTGCAGCTTCGGTCCCGATCCACGAGATCATCGAGGTTCTCGAGCGGGTGGCCGATGTCTGGTCCGATCCGGAACATCCGCTTCGCAGGACCGCCCAGCGTGAACTTCCCGGCCTGATCGGATTCAGCCCCGAGATGGTCGAAAAGGGCCTCGACGTCGTCGCGGAACTGTGCCGGCACGACGCGACCGAGGCGCGCCTGTTCGGCGAGATCGGCGAATTGGCCGTCATGGACGGCTGGGTTGCCAGAGTGGATCTCGGCTACGATTTGCGGGCCATCCCGCGCGGAGTCGTGATCCATCTTGCCGCCGGCAACGTTTTCGTAGGCGCCGTCGACAGCCTGCTGGCGGGCATTCTCACGAAAAACGCGAATATCCTGAAGATGTCGCACGTCGATCCCGTGTTTCCGCGCCTTTTCATGCAGAGCCTGCGCGAAAGCGATCCCGACGGCCTCGTCTGGCCGAACCAGGCGATCGTGTCATGGAAGGGCGGCGACGAAACGGTCGAGGGGCCGCTTCTGTCGGCCGATCTGACGGTAGTCTTCTGGGGCGGCCGCGATGCGCTCGCCTCGATACGCAAGCGCATCGGAAGCGGAACCAAACTGATCGAAAACGGCCCCCGATACTCGTTTGCCGTTGCCGACGCCGAAACGCTTGAAGCCGGTCTGCCGGACGAGGCCGTGCACGGGCTCGCTCTCGATCTCTGCGCCTGGGATCAGCAGGCCTGCTCGTCGCCCCACCTGGTCTACACCATCGGAGACTCGCCGAAGCCCGTATTCGACTTGATGGAGCGACTGAGCGCCGAGCTGAATCGGCTTTCGAAAGAGCTGCCGATCGGGCCGATCGGCTTCGACGAGAAGGTCGAGATCCGCAAAGTGCGCGAGCTGGCCTTGATGGCCGAAGTGAAAGGGCAAGCGAAGCTGATCTGCCCCGACGCGTTCGACTGGACGCTCGTCTACGAGCAGGACCCCGCGTTCAAGGTTTCCTGTCTGAACCGGACGCTGTTCTTCAAGCTGGTTCCGTCGATCGACCGCCTCATGGAGGAGATCCGCCCGATCGGAGCGTATCTCCAGACCGTCGGCCTCGCGGTCGGCTCCGAGTGCCGTGTCGCGCTCGAAGAGCGGCTGCCGGCCGCCGGCGCCAAGCGCATCACCGAGTTCGGCGG
>MWAR01000531.1 GCA_002068715.1 bacterium ADurb.Bin374 | reverse complement strand
GGAATTTCTTCCAGGCCCGCCTCGATACACGCAGGGCGGCTTAGAACATTCCCGGAATGTTCAGCCCGCCGGTGACTTTGCCCATCTCTTCCTGGACCATTTCCTGGGACTTCTTGATGCCGGCGTTGACGGCCGAGAGAACCAGGTCCTGAAGGGTTTCCACATCGTCGGGGTCGACGGCTTCCTTGTTGATCGTGATCTTCTGCAGCTCCTGGGCGCCCGTGACGACGACCGTCACCATGCCGCCGCCCACGCTGGCCTCGACCGTGCGCTTCTTCAGCTCTTCCTGGGTCTCGGCCATCTTTTCCTGCATTTTCTGGGCCTGACGCATCAGTCCCTGGAGGTTGGCTCCGCCTTTGGGAAACATCGATCGATAGCTCCTTTACGGGTGAAATGGCTTTGAAAACGCGCCCATCTTAGCATTCTCACCGCAAAACCGCAAACTTGCCCTTGAATTTGCGCTTCCTGACCGGGGCGTCCGTGTCCGGATACACCTCGAGCACGTAGATGTAGGCTCCGTTCGCGATGTGCCGGGGCATCCGCCACGTCACCCGGTTCTCGCCGACCTGGCAGGCTTCCATGAGGCATTCCACCTCGTCGCCGCCCATGTCGTAGATCTTGATCTCGATGCCTGCGGAGCCGGTGAGCCAGAAATGGAAGGTCACCACGTCGCCGCGGGCCGGGCTCGGCCAGACCGCGAGATGGTTCAGCCGCGTTTCCGGCTGATACCGCAATCGCAGGCGCACGCGGGGATCCGTGACCGACGTCACGCTCAGGGATTCGCCGGGTCGCACGGCGATCAACGCCATCGCCGGGTTGCCCGGGCCGCCGTCACCGCGAATCGTGACCGTTGCCCGGAACAGACCGCTGTGCGGAGCCGACTCGACAAGCGAAACTTCGAACCCGGCCGGGTCGCTGTCTGAAACGACGCGGATCTTCGTCGTGTCGGCGTTGACCCAGTTGAGGTCATCGGCCTCGATTTCGAGATACAGCACCGCCTGGTTCAGGTCTCCGCCGTCGATCCGCTGCCGATACGTCGGGTCGGAAAACGCTGACATGTCGTTGATCGTGACCGGTTCCGTGTCGCCGCTCGTACGATAATAAATATATTTCGATTGCGATGTGAGCGTGCCGCACGCGAGGTCGACGCGCTCGCCGGGAACGACGGGGATGGTGACGCTCGAGATGCCGCGCGCATCCTCCAGATCGATGCGGCCCCGGAACCGTCTGCTGGTCGCATCGACCGGATCCAGCGGGAGAAGATAGGGAACGGTCGCGGTCCGCTGAGCGGTGGCCTCGAGGAGCCGGTGGTCGGGTGGGACGACTGCCGCGCCGGACGCGGCGACTTCGATCCAGAAACTCGGCCCGCTCACGATGTTGCCCGACAGGGGAGTGGTGAACCCGGCGTCGGTGAAGAGCGTGATCCCCTGGGAGCCGGCGGAAGTGAATGTGTAGGAAGGAACCTCCAGGGATTGTCCAAGAAGATCCTGCAGGAGCGGGAACGCCACCCAGACAAGCGAACCGGGCAGGAAGATCGTTTCAGGTTGCCACTGGAGCGTGCGGGAAGACGCGCCTGGCGTGACTAGCAGGGCGCGCGCAGGAGCGTCGTTCACCATCAGCGCGAGTGGGCCGGCGGCCGCGAGGTCGATCGCCTTCGAGAACGAGGCGGAGATGACGGACGTCTCGTGGGCGGTATGCGAACCGGATGCCGGCTGAAGACCGGTCAGCGTCGGCAGCTCCGCCACGAGGAACGGGATGGAGGGACGCAGCCCCAGTTCGAGCGTCGCGGTCGCACGACTGCCGCGTGCGAAGGGGATGATGCCGCTCCCCTGGAACCGGCCGGGTGCCGTGGCGATTTCATTCAGGACAACCGAGATGGTGCCCGTCGCTCCGGAGATCCTCACCAGACGGGTTTCCGGGGTGTAGCCCAGGAGATCGGCTGCCGATGCGGTGATGCCGACCGGGCCTGGCAATGCTTCCCCGAGCGTCGAGACGGCTGTTCCCTCCCTGCTGCCGATGCCGCTGTGCATCTCGAATGCCGCTCCGGCGGTCCCGCGGCTCGTAAACTCGATGTCTGAGGTGACGGGGACACCGTCCGTGTCGCACAGGGGTTGCCGGAGGCCGATGATGTGCAACGTACCCGTTGCCCATCGGGATGCAGGGACAATCGTAAGATCGTTTCCCGTGAGGTCGAGAGCGGTCGAGAAGGGGGCGCCAACGCCCGCGAACGTTTTCACCGTAATTCCGCCCGACGCAATCCGTGCAGGATCGAGGTGCTTATCGAACGAGAGGGTGAAGATCTGGTCGAGCCATACGCCGGTGCTGCCCGAAGCCGGTGAGACTCCAGTGATGCGCGGTCTGTAAAAGACCGGCAGGCTCAACTGATACGCCGCGTCGGCCTGGGACCGGATCGTTACCGTTGCGCCTTCCGAGGCGGCAGTGGGTAACACACGTCTGAAGATCCCGGTGTTCGGCCCCGTCTCTTCGAGCAGGACGACTTCCGTGGCGATGAACGAGCCGTCTGACGCGTCGATGCGAACCCGTGTCGAGTCGATCGTCGAGAACGAGACGTCATCGGCACGGACTTCCAGATACAGCGCGTCTCCGGGAATGACGCCGTGCCATGGCGCTGCAAAGGTCGCATCGCGGTAATGCTTGAGAGAGCTGACATTGGAAGGCGGTGGAGGCGGAGGTTGCGTGCGGAAGGTCGTGACGAAATCGCTGCCGAGCGTCTGGCCGAAAGCATCCTCGATGGTGCCCTTGACGACGAGTTGGTGATCGGTCAGCAGGCTCAGAAAGTCGTTTGGAATGAACTCGACGGCCGTCCGGTCCGCCGAAATGTTGATCGCGCCTGGGACGGGAGTCGGTCCCGACATCTGGAACAGCTGGAAATTCGCTGTCGTGAGAGCCGTTGCCGGCGAAAGGGGCTGAGAGAACCGCCAAGTCGGCCACGAATCCGCCGGAACGGCTACGGCGCCGCTTGCCGGCGAGACCTGGGTGACGAAAAACCTCTGCCGGATCGACAATGTGCGGGACAGGCCCGGGGCAAACGGAAGATATACCGTCAGCGTGGCTCCGGGAGTGTTCGGAATGGCGAAACTTCCGCGGAAATCGCCGCCCGCGACTTCGGTGAGAGAGAAGGTCGATGTGGCAACCCTGTCTGAAAAGGCGGCGGAAAGCGACTCGAGACTCCTGGTGCGCGTATCTGTGCAGTTGAGACGCACCCTGACCGTTGTGCCTGGATCAATGACGGTGCCTTCGGCGAGCAGTTGGGTGAACCCGGCGTCAGCATACAGGTTCAGCGGGCCGTACGACGGTGAGAGCGTCGAATATCCCGCTGCGAGCGCGGGGAAGCTCAGCCCGTCTGTATCCCTTACGGAAGGCGTGACTTCGAGAAGGACCTCGGAAAAGGTTGCCAGGTCGGCTTCGATCGCGATCGTCCGGGAGGCGGCGAGCGACATGCTCGCGGTCAGATACCCGCGGGAGTCGGCAAGGCGTATTGCGCCTGGAACGAGCGTTATGGCATCGACGGGCTTGCTGGTCTGGATCCGGAACAGGGTGTCGAAGGCGAGATTTTCCGTTCCGGACGCAGGGGTGAGCCCGGTGATCTGCGGTGGAACAGGCGTGCGGAACTGTCGCAGGAACGAGGGATCGGCGAGGGACTCGACGGTCAGCACGGCGGCGTATTCCGGGTGGACGACGACGGAGCCTTGGAAAATGCCTGAATTCTGGGCGGTCTCGACGAGCGAGGCGGTGACGCTTGCTGGGTTAAGGCTCGAGGAGAGCCTGATGTTTGTCGCATCAAACGTCGATGGAGAGAGATCATCCGCGGTGACCTGCACGAACAGTTCCTGTCCCGGAAGGACGGTACTGCCCGATGTGAGTTCCGCGGTATAGGCCGGATCGGAGAAGACGGCGAGGTTCAGGATCGTGGAGGGCGGAACGGTGCTCGCCTGGGTCCGGAAACCGAACGTGAGTGTTCCGGCGAACGGATTGCCGACCGTGTCGCGAATTCCCGTGATACTCACCGTGAAGTCGGTGTTGTAAGCGAGCTGAGCTGCCGGTCTGATCGTGATGCGCCGCGTGTCCGTCGCGTAGGAGAGGTTCGTCGCGAGGGGCGTGACGCCGGCCCTGAGGGTGATGTTCGCGGTGGTGACGGTCGATGGATCGAGCCCTTCGCTTGCCTGCAGGATGATGTCGGCCGAGACCGAGACGCCGATCGATCCCGAGGCGGGAAAGATGATCGATAGTTTTGGATATGTAACCAGCAGGGAGGCGCTCGCGGCCGGGGTGACGGTCGATGCGGCGACGAGCCGGACATTGTCGGCCAGACCACTCACGCCGAAACTCCCGCGGTAAATGCCGGTCGAGGCGCCCGTTTCGACGAGGGTGGCGATGCCGCCGGTCGAGAGCGAGGCCGTTTCGATGTCGATCGTCAGGTTCGAGGCGTCCTGGCCGCGCATCTCGAGATACAACGTGCCGGTGGCGGCGCAATCCGCGTCGGTCGCGAGCCGGGAGAAGGGGACGTATGATGCGTCTGGGAAGAACCCGACCGAATCGATCGAAAGCGGCTTCGTCTGCGCGGCCTGCGTCGTGAAGGTGAACGCAAAGCCTCGGTAGATCGGATTGCCGGTTGTTCCCCGGAGGCCGGTTGGTTCGTAATCGGCCTGCACTCCGTAGGTGGTCGAGGGGGCAAGCGGCGCGGCGGGGGTGATCGTCACGAGACGGCCGTCGCCACTCACGGTGCGGGTCGCAGTGACGGTGCCCGATGGCCCCGTGAACCGGAGCGAGGACGTTCCCACGGTGGCGGGATCCAGGGCGGCCGAGAAGGCCACGGGAATCGCCGTGTCGAGCCGGACGTTCGTGGCCCCGCTGGCGGTCGCGTTTCCGGAAAGCGTCACAACCGTCGTCTGGGCCGGGACCCAGTCGGGAAACTCGACGGTCAGGGTGGCGCCCATATCTGGTCCTACAGAGGGGGTCCAGCTGAGGGTGGCGACGGGGGCCGGAGGAAGGGTGCCTGTGAAATTGAAGACCGGAAGGTTCGATAATGTATAGGATCCGAAATAAAGACCGCCCGAATCGGAGGCCGATTCAATTATCGGGACCGTCACGACCGGTCCCCACGAAGCGCGGATGGTCGCGTCGAGCAGATCGCGCGTCTGGGTGGCGCCGTCGGTTCCAGTGAACTTCAGATACACGGCACTCGTCGCGGAAACCCGCTCGGAGGCGGAGAACGCGGTGAGATACGCCGGGTCGCGATAGAGGAGAAACGAGCCGGCCGCGGTGGGCGGCGTCGTCGCCGGCTGGGTTCTGAACGTCGCGCTGAATGTCGCGGGGCTGTTCGAGAACGCGTTACCGGAAAGATCTTTCACGCCGGCCCCAATCTCGACCGTATACGTAGCGCCGGTACGAAGGACGTCGTCGGGCGCGTCGTCCGGATCGATCGTGATGACCGCCCCGTTCAGGCTCACGCCGAAGCTCGCCGGGCCGTCGGTGCGTGAAAGCCGGACGGTTGCGACGGTGACGCTCGGTGTCGCGACAGGCTCCGAAAGGGTGAGGAGAATGTTTCGATCTATCGTTACACCGGTGCTGCCGGATGCGGGAGACATCGAGACGAGCGTCGGCGGCGTGACGTCGGCACTCGTGAATGTGTAGGAGAGCGTCGCGACCTGTGGATTACCGGCCAAGTCTCTGACCATTCCGCACTCGACGGTATACAGAGTGCTCCCGGCCATCGCCGTGGCCGGCGTTATGGTAATGATACGGGTCGCCGGGTCCCAGGAAC
>MWAR01000530.1 GCA_002068715.1 bacterium ADurb.Bin374 | reverse complement strand
ACCGCCGCTAGTCGGCAGGGACATTCCGCACATATTGCAGAATTTGTTGTCATTTTCGTTTTCAAACCCGCAGCCGGGACACTGCATATCGACCTCCGTCTTTTCTTGACCCCGCACCGGGATCTTCCGAGTATTCTACCAATCCGTTCAGACCATGAAAAGCATTTTCTCGCGGCGGCCTCCTGCCGGCAATGCAGGACCGGAACGCGAACCGGGATTCATCCTCCCGGGCTGACCACCAGTTCGCCTATATCCGGAAACATGCGTGCGTATTCGGCCGCAAGATCCATCTGTCGCCCCTCGGCGAGTATCTCCTGGACGAATAGTATTACACTTCTTAATATTATATGCGGTATGATACGGCGCATCGTCGTGACCGCCGCCGGTCGCATGCTCATCTCCTCGATGCCGATGCCTGCGAGCGTCATGAAACCGGCCGGATCGGCGGCCATCTCGCCGCAGATGCCGACCTTGATTCCCTCGCCGCGGGCGGCGGCGACGCAGTAAAAGAGGAGTCTGAGGAAGGGGTTGCAGAGAGGAGACGCCAACCGGGTGAGCCGCTCGTTCGTGCGGTCGATTCCGTAGAAGAATTGCAGCAGGTCGTTCGTGCCGATGCTGATGTACCGCGTATGCCGGGCGATGTGCTCCATCATGAACATCGCCGACGGCACCTCGACCATGATGCCCCATTCCGGCGGTTTCGACGGAGAGACCTGATCCAGCACGCGGTTCCAGACAGTTGCGATCGATTCGAGCTCTTCGGGCGCCGAGACCATCGGGAAGATGATGCGGCAGTTGCGGCCGTCGCCGGCGCGGACCATCGCGCGCAGCTGCGGCTCGAGCACGTCGGGCCTTGAGAGGAGGAAGCGGATCGAGCGGAACCCCATGGCTGGATTCACTTCATGGGAAAAGGGAAGGTATTTGACGGGCTTGTCGGAGCCGATGTCCATCGTGCGCAGAACGGTCATGTCCGGCGCCGCGTCGAGCACCTGGCGGTAGATGGATTCCTGGAATCCTTCGGATGGCAAGTCCATGCTCTCCATGAACAGAAACTCGCTCCGGAACAGGCCGATCCGGTTGATGCCGCGACTTTTCATCACCGCGAGCTCCTCGGTTCGGGCGATGTTCGCGCCCAGCGCCAGCCTGACGCCGTCGCGGGTCGTCTCGCCGTTCACCTCGGACGGTTTTTCAGGGGCTGCTTCGGGTTCCGCCGGTGCGATCGAGGAGATCATCGCGGAATCGGGGTGAAGTGTCACGCTTCCATCGTGACGTGTATCTACAAGTATATAGTCTCCGGTATGTGCAACGCGGGCCAGGTCCACCAGACCGAACACCGAGGGAATGCCCAGGGCTCCGGCGAGAATCGCCGCGTGCGAGGTTGCACCGCCGGACTCGAGGCAGACGCCGCGCAGTTTCCCCTTGGCGAAATCGAGCAGTTCGGAAGGCGTCACTTCGTTCGCGATCAGCACGAACGGCTCGTCGCCGATCTCCCTTGCCGGACCCTCGAGGCCCATCAGATGGCGGAGCAGCCGGTCGCCGACATCCTTGATGTCGATTGCCCGCTCGCGGAGATATGTGTCCTCGATGGCGGAAAACGCCGCCTGGAGAGCGTCGACGGTTTCGCGGACGATGCTCTCGACGTTCACCTTTTCGGCCTTGAGCCGGCGCACCATCTGCGGCTTGAACTGGGGGTCGGTCAGCATCAGGAGATGGGATTCGAAAATAGCGGCGTACTTCTCGCCGTGTTTCTCCAACGCTTCCTTCTGGGCGGCGAGGATGTCGCGGCGGGTAAGGGCCGCCGCGGCTTCGAGACGCTCGAGCTCGCTCTCGAGACGCTCGGGCGGAATGAGGGTCTTCACGACCTCGATCCGCCGCCGGTACACGTAGGCGCGTGCATAGCAGACGCCGACGGAGCCCGTGATGCCGGACAGTTGGACAGGCGACCTGGGTTCGCTCATGGACCTGATCAGGCCTCTTCTTCGCCGAAACGGCTGTCGATCAGGGCCTTGATCGCTTCGACCGCGGCCTCCTCGTCGGCGCCGTCGGCAATGATCGTGACGGTGTGGCCCGGCCCGGCCGCCAGCATCATGACGCCGAGAATGCTTTTGGCATTGACCTCGGTGTCATCCTTCACTAGCTGGAGCTCGGACTCGAAGGTGGTTGCCAGCTTCACCAGCATCGATGCCGGCCGGGCATGCAGTCCGAACTTGTTCTTTATCTCGACTTCCTTGCGCTTCATCTCGGACCCTTCAAATGAGAATTCCCCAGTGGTAAAGCACCAGGGCCATGACCATGAGCAGAAAAGAGATCATCAGCACGTCGACCTTCGCGCGATATCCGGCTGCCGCCAAGCCGACCAGCAACGCGGCGCCGATTCCCTGCACGAGTTTTTCACCGATGTAGAAATACTCGAGCGGCAGGTTGGACAGCAGGAACGGCGTATGCAAGTTGACATGGTTCGGAACGAGGTAACAGAGCAGGGCGATGGTTGCATACCGCAACGCCAGCCGCGCGCGCTGGATGTTGAACGTCTTGAGAAGCTTGATGACGTCAGTGCCGAGTTGGTACCCCCAGAATATCCCACGGAATCGGAAATACAAGTGGGGCATATTATACACGACCAGGAAGAGAATTGGGGTAAGCAAAAAATTCCCGAACGCCAGCGTCAGGGCGGCCGCCGCGACGAAGGGACGCCACGAGTCCCAGAAGAAGCCGTCGCCGACGGCGGCGCAGGCCGTCATCAGACCTTCCTTCGTGTCATGGATGATCTCGGCGTCGATCTCACCACGGGCGAGCCGTTCTTCGAGCGACAGGACGACTCCCATCACGAGGGAAGAAAAATAGGGGTTAGTATTGAAATACTCGAGATGCCGTTCATACGCCGCCTTGCGCGCGGGGCCGGCCGGATACAGTTCGTCGAGGGCGGGCTGCAGGGCATACAAAAAGCCCATGTTCATCATGCCGCGATAGTTCCAGGAGGCCTGCAGGAAAAAGCTCCGGAAAGCGATCCTGAACAGCATGAACCTGCCGAACGCCGTTCCGTTCCGCCGCTCAGGGGAGATTGTCGAGGTGTCAGAGGGAACCATGTTCTGTCCGGTATGTTCTGACGACGATCAGCGCCGCGGCGAGCCAGCCCGCCCAGATGTTGGCCGGGAGGATCGTGAACAGGGCGATGCCGGCGATGAACCACCTCAGTTCCTGCCGGTCCTTGATGCACATGCCTGCGAGGACGGCGAACCCGACGGAGGGGAGCAGGCCCTGGATGACGATGAATCCGGTATTCTGCCCGAAGCTGAGCGAGCGGGTGAACGCGCGCAGGGGCTCGACGCCGAGCCAGGTGACGATGAAGCAGAAGAGAAAGGCTTTCCCGAAGGTATACAGGCCCCCGACCGTATGACCGACCGGAAGAGCCCATGTGGCATCGCTTGCGTGAATGCGGGCCGTCACCCAGCTCTCCATGCGCGTATTGAGCCTTCGGATGCCGCGGTCGAGGGCGCGCCCGAGCAGGCCGAGCGCGACGGCGACCAGCAGCGCGACGGTGTTGCACACTTCACGCTCGACGTAGGTGTCGAAGTCGCGGCCGGCGAGGAACCCCAGGGCGACGGAAAGCACGGACGCCAGCGCTGCGTCGGGGGGAACGTTCATGCCGAGCGGGAGCTGTTCGATCCAGAGGAGCTGGAGGATCGTTCCGATCATGAGGCCGAGCTTCAGGCCGGCGGCTTCCTGGCCAACAAGGGCGCCCAGGAACAAGCCGGTCAGAGGGGCCGCGACGATGGGCTGGGAGATCATGAACTGCCAGGTCGCGGTCGAGTCGAGATCGACGACGCCGCCGATGAGCCCGATCAGAAGGGATGATGTCAGATGGTCGTTCGGCATGGGTTCAGTGAGGCCTCTTCAGCACCGCCTCCATGTCTCGAACCGCATCTTCAGGCGTGACATCGCCGTTGATAACGAGCGACAGATGGTCGCCGATCGGGCCGTAGATGCTCCCGTTGCGGGGCTGGTATTCCGTATTTTTCAGCATCTGCAGCTGGAGGATGAAAGGCGAGAGGAACGGGTCGTTCTTGACTTCAGGGTCGGTGAAAAGGGCCCGACGGGCGGGAAGGCCGTAGGTGCGTTTGACGAAAATCGCCAGCGCCTCGGGCGAGCAGCAGAACCGGATGAACGCCTGGGCCTCGGGCCGATGTTTACTGCCTTTGCCGACGACCAGGCTCTGACAGCCGACCGGGCTGTGCCGGGCGAAGGGGCCGTGCGGAAGCGGGGCGACCCCGAGATTCTCCGCTTTTTCCTTGAATTCCTGGCCGGCCAGTATGTCGCGAATGGCCCAGGGGCCGTTCAGGATCATGCTGATCTGGCCGGATTTGAAACCCTGCATCATGATCGAATACGCGTCGTTGCGCACGTTCACAGGCGGAACGGCCTTGTCGACCTCCTTCAGGTCGATCAGGTAGTGGAGCGCCTTCAGTGTCTGGTCGGAGTTGATGGTCAGGTTGCCCGCGTCATCGACGTAGCGGCCGCCGAACCCGAAGAGGAACGGCTCGAACCACCAGCCTTCCGGATGGAGAAAGAAGCCGTAACGCCCTTTCCCCGGATCGGTGAGTTTTCGCGCGGTATCGCGGAACCCGTCGAAGTCCTCGGGCGGTCGTTCTATATTGGCATCTTTAAAATGAGCCTTGTTGTAGAAGAGGGCGAGGCAGTCCATCGTGTGCGGAATTCCCCATGTTCTGCCGTCGATGCTGACGACGTTGCGCGCGATCGGGAGCAGGTCTTCGAGCTCCTCCTGCATGCCGGTCGTGTTGAACTCCTCGATGAGGCGCTGTTTCGCGAAATCCTTGAGCCAGAACCGGTCGGAACGGAAGACGTCCGGGGCGGTGCCCGACTTGACCGCCTGTTCGTATTTCGCGCGGGCCTGGCTGAACGGGACGTTCTCGACGTCGATGGCGATGTCGGGATATTTGAGCTTGAACTCGGTCAGGACGCCGGCGAAGGCCTCGCACTCCGCCTGGTTCATCGTGTTCCAGAACTTCAGGCGGGCCTTTCCGAGGCCGGGAACGACCGGGGTGTCGGAGGCGCTCTTTTTTCCCGTATCCCCGCAGCCGACGGCGAAGAGGGCCGCGAAGAGCAGGGTCAGGCACAACAGCGCCGCCGCCTGGCCTCGGCGGCCGGCGGCGGCAACGAAGCCGGGCGTAATTGCCCGGCTTTCGGAAAGACTCATCATGCCTCGTTCTGGCGCGGGATCCGGTTGGTGCTCTTTTCGTCGAACAGGTGGAAGCGCGCCTGCGGGATATGGGCCGTCACGGTCTGGCCGACTTCCGCATGCGTCGACGGGTCGACGCGGGCGATCAGATTGTGGCCGTGCGCCTGCAGATACAGATAGGTTTCGGCGCCCATCGGTTCGATCAGATCGACGCGGGCGGGCACCTGGAGCGTCGGGATGCCTGCGGCCTTGTCGCCGATCAGGATGTGCTCGGGCCTGATGCCGAGCAGCAGGTCGTTCGCGTCGCCGATTCCCTTGAAGCTGGAAGCGAGGTTCATTTCCCAGGCTGCCGCGCCGTTGCCTTCTTTGGCCTGCAGATCCATGCCCTTGGCGGTGCGGGTGACCTTGAGAACGTTCATCGGCGGCGAGCCGATGAAAGTGGCGACGAACGTGTTCGCCGGCCGGCTGTAGATCACGTCGGGGATGTCATACTGCTGGATCACGCCGTTGTGCAGCAGGACGATGCGGTCGGCCATCGTCATGGCCTCGACCTGGTCGTGCGTCACGTAGACGAACGTGGTCATCAGCCGCTGGTGGAGCTTCTTGATCTCGGCGCGCATCTGCACGCGGAGCTTGGCATCGAGGTTCGAGAGCGGCTCGTCCATGAGGAACACCTTGGGCTCGCGGACGATGGCGCGGCCGAGGGCGACGCGCTGACGCTGACCGCCGGAAAGCTGCTTCGGAAGCCGCTCGAGGTAGGTCTCGAGGCCAAGAATGGTGGCGGCATCGTTCACGCGCTTCTGGATCTCGGCTTCCGGCAGGTTGCGCAGGCGGAGGCCGAACGCCATGTTGTCCGCCACGTTCATGTGCGGGTACAGGGCGTAGTTCTGGAACACCATCGCGATGTCACGATCCTTCGGCGGAAGGTTATTCACCACGACGTCGCCGATTTTGAGCTCGCCGTCTGTGATGTCTTCGAGGCCGGCGATCATGCGCAGGCTGGTCGATTTGCCGCAGCCCGAGGGCCCGACGAGAACGACGAACTCTCGGTCGTTGATGTGGAGGTCGATGCCCTTGACGGTCGGCGACGACGCCCCTTCGTAGGTTTTGACGATCTTCGTGAATGTGACGGAAGCCATGAATATCCTCGCTTTAGAGAATCTCGCCCAGCGGCAGGGGGTCGTTCTGGGGAGTGGGCTGGAAAACCGGCATGGGGCCGGCCTTCATGATCAGGTCGAAATGGGTACGGTCGTCGTCATCGACGTGAAGCGCCTCGCGTAGTTCGGTCTTGCCGGGACGCGCATGGAGCCCGCCGACGTTGATGACCGAGGGGGTGAGCCCGGCCTGGAGGCAGAACCACGCATCGCGCGGCGACGCGACCAGGACAAGGGTTTCCATGACCGCGGCACCGATCGCGTTCGTGTCACGGGTCGAGCAGAACTGGAGGGTGACGGTCTGGGGAACGCTCAGCCCCATCATCTCCTGGCGCACGCCGTCAGCCGCGATGCGGTCGTTCACGATCATGATATGGGTCGAACCGAGGGTGGGAAGCCAGCCGACGATCACCTGGCCGTGAATCAGCCGGTCGTCGATTCTGAGAAAATGAACCGGTCTGTTCATGCGGTTGGGGCTTTCTTTTTCGCCATGCGCTCTTCGTAGAATGCCTTGAGATCGATGATGCCGCGCATCGCCCCGTCGCGGGAGCGCTGGGCGAGGGCGGTGACGTCGGTCGTATTGCGGTGGTTCGCCGCCTCCATGACCATCGGGAGATTCACGCCGGTGAGGACGCGGATGTTGTCGGTTTTCAGAAGCTCGACGCAGATGTTGGTGGCGCTTCCGCCGAGCACGTCCGTCATGACGAGACAGCCGTTCTCGCGGTAGGGGGCGATCGCGTCAAGGGCTTTCTGACGCAGGGTTTCGACCGATTCACGGGCCGAAAAGGTGATGGCCGTGAGGTCGGTCTGAGGGCCCATGATCATGCTCACAGTCTCGACGAGCACCTGGGACAGAGTTCCGTGGGTAATGAGCACGAGTCCGATCAAGGTCAGGCCTCCAGATAGTGATTGAGTGTGCGGGAAATGGACACTTCGTAATCGACGTCCATGCCCGGAATGCCCAGGTTGCCGTGCAGGCCGAGGGCGAGGTCGTTGCCGTGCGTGACCAGACCGATCTTGGCACCTCCGCCCGCGACGTCGAGAAGCGGGCTGTCGATCGAGCGCATGACATCCTCGACCAGCCGGGTGATCGCATACCGGTTTCGCGGGGAAACGGCCAGCAGACCGCTGTTTTCGGCGGCGCCGAACGTGTTGCGCAGCAGCTTGCTCTTCAGGTTGTCGCCGCTTCCGCCGGCTCTGGTGATCACGGCGCGGATGTTCCGTTTCGCCAGCCACGCGACGAGTGCCTCGTCGAGGTCGTTGGAAATCATGCAGCACAAAAGGGCCGCTTTTCCGAGCGACAGGCGGCCTTCCGTGTAGAGCAGCGCCTCGAAGGCGAGCTGTTCCATCACCTCTCCGATTCAGCGGGGATGCAGATCACCGGCCCATTATATGGGGGTGGGGGGACCTTGTCAAGAAACCCAGACGGCGGTGCGGGAAAACTCGGCATGCCGCACCGTTAAACAATGGGCCAAACCTGCCGATGGTAGGTGAGACTCTATCGTTCTCTCAAATGACAAAGCGGAGTATCGCGTGATCCCGCCGCCGCACGGCGCGCGGGGCAGCGCCGATAAAATGCCCATGAAACGCCTTATGAGACGTGCCTGCCTCGGGATCTCGGCACTCCTTCTCTGGAGCGCCGGAAGCGGCTTCGGCCTCGACCTGTCCGCCTTCCGGAACTTCATGAAATCGGCCTCCGGCGCCCAGGAACAGGCGCGAACGTCCGTGTCGCAGAACGCGCGCGTTCAGCCGGTCCGCACCCTCGCGGTCGATGCCGACGCGTCCTACTCACAGGAAAGCCGGCTTGTGACGCTCGGGAACTCGAGCCAGGGACCGCGCGATTCCCTTTCCCTGCCCCCTGAAACGCGGGTTCCGGAGGGGCTGCGGCCGCTGCTGACGGACCGCAAGACGCCTCGCCAGGGAGTCGGCATCTGCGGCATGAGCGGCGCCCAGCTGATTCCGTCGCCCGGGGTGCTCGAGCCGAACAAGAGCGCCGTTTCGGTGCATGTGCTGCCGTTCGACCTGAAGGGCATCAACGACGAGACCTACAGCGACGGGAATTACATGGACACCAATGTCGCCGTGACCTACGGCGTCATGGACGGCTTCGAGTTCGGCATCGACAAGGGGTTCGGAAACCAAGACAAGTTCGATGTCAACGAGCCTGTCTATGTTAACGCGAAATACCAGGTGCCCGGAAATCTGACGCTGGGCGGCAGCTTCTGCACGGATTCGCAGGGTGGATACCACTCGGTCTGGGTGAATGCCGGGGTGCCGGTCGCCTGG
>MWAR01000529.1 GCA_002068715.1 bacterium ADurb.Bin374 | reverse complement strand
CCCTTGACTGTTGAATCCGTGCCTCTCAAAGTTCGTACATTCTGAGAGATTGAGGAACACTTATGACTAAACGCACTTTCTCGATTTACCGCTACGATCCGGACAAGGATGCCAAGCCGTATATGCAGACCATCGAGGTCGAATTGGACGGCAGCGAGCGCATGCTGCTCGATGCGCTGATGAAGCTCAAGGCATTGGACCCCACCATTTCCTTCCGCCGTTCGTGCCGTGAAGGGGTCTGCGGTTCGGATGCCATGAACATTAATGGCAAAAATGGATTGGCCTGCCTGACCAATATGTTGACGCTTCCCGGCACCATTGTGCTCAAGCCGCTGCCCGGCCTGCCTGTCATACGCGACCTGATCGTGGACATGACCCAGTTCTTCAAGCAGTACAACTCGATCAAGCCCTATTTGATCAACGATACGGTACCACCCGAAAAAGAGCGTCTGCAGAGCCCGGAAGAGCGCGAAGAACTCAATGGCCTGTACGAGTGCATTTTGTGTGCAAGTTGCTCGACTAGTTGCCCCAGCTTTTGGTGGAATCCCGATAAGTTTGTAGGGCCAGCCGGTTTGCTTCAGGCCTACCGATTCCTGGCCGACAGCCGTGAGATCGGCGATGATTTCGCCCGTTCCGGCGTCCTTCACGAGCGTTCCGACGGGAACCCGGATCGTTGCGTCGAGCGCGTCGGAACCGATCATGTCTTTCGGTCCGCCCTTTTCGCCTGGCTTCGCGCGATAGATGCGCTGATAGCTCAGTTCATACAGCGTGTTCAGGTCGCGCGTGGCTACCAGGACGACATCGCCGCCCCGACCGCCGTCACCGCCCGAAGGGCCGCCGAACGGTACGAACTTCTCGCGGCGGAAGGCAATCATGCCGTCGCCGCCTTTTCCGGATTCAACTTCGATTACAAGTTCATCAACGAATTTCACCCGGAGATTATACCACAAACCCCGTAGACGCGCACTGCCGTGCGCGCACAATTCGGATTTTTTTGGAGCCATGCCGAATGATGACGTTTCCGAAGAATCGGGCAGAGCGGCATTGACGCAACTCTTCGGCACGTGATAGTTTTCACGCGCTGTTCTCGATTCGAATTCACGGCACAGACGCCGGAGGAGAAATCCGTATATGAAGGTCCCGCTGCTGGATCTCAAGCCCCAATACGCCCAGATCAAAGACAAGGTCGTTCCCGAAGTGCTTGCCGTCATGGAAAGCCAGGGATTCATCCTCGGCCCCCGCGTGGAAAAGGTGGAGCAGGAGCTCGCCGCCTACACCGGCGCGAAATACGCCGTCGGCGTCTCATCCGGAACCGATGCGCTTCTGCTATCCCTCATGGCGTTGAATATCGGCGCCGGCGATGAGGTCATCACGACCCCGTACAGCTTTTTCGCGACCGCCGGCGCGATTGCCCGCGTCGGTGCGCGCGCCGTCTTCGTCGACATCGAGCCCGACACCTACAATATCGACGCCACGAAGATCGCCGCCGCGATCACGCCGCGCACGAAGGCGATTCTCCCGGTTCACCTGTTCGGCCAGTGCGCCGACATGGATGCGATCATGAAGGTGGCTCGCCAGCACAAGCTGCCGGTCATCGAAGACGCCTGCCAGTCGATCGGCTCCCGTTTCGACGACAAACAGGCGGGAACCATCGGAGATTTCGGCTGTTTCAGCTTCTTCCCCAGCAAGAACCTCGGCTGCTTCGGTGACGGCGGCCTCGTCACGACCAACGACGAGCAGCTGTATCAGCGCGTCAAGAAGCTGCGCGTGCACGGCGGCGAGCGCCAGTATCACCACCTGGAAGTCGGCATCAACGGCCGGCTCGACGCCCTGCAGGCGGTCGTCATCTCCGTCAAGCTGCCTCACCTGGCCGCCTGGACCGAAGGCCGCAGAAAGAACGCCGCCCGCTACAACGAGCTTCTCGCCGGCAACAAAAGCGTCCGCACCCCCGTCGCCAAGCCGGGCCGATATCACATCTACAACCAGTATGTCATCGGCGTCGAGCGGCGCGACGAGCTGAAACAGTTCCTCACCGAGAAAGAGATCGGCTGCGCCGTGTATTATCCGCTCAGCCTCCACGAGCAGGAATGCTTCAAATCGCTCGGCTACAAGCATGGCGACTTCCCGAATTCGGAAGCGGCCGCCCAGCACACGCTCGCGCTTCCCGTGTATTCGGAGCTCCCGGACGGAGCGCTCGAGTATGTCGCGTCCGCGATCAACGAGTTCACGAAGCGCTGATACCACCTCCCGTCATGTCCAGGGGCACGGTTTTCGACCGTGCCCCTTCGATTTGCCTTCGGTTTTGCCGATGTTTCCTGAGACCCCGGTACGCGCGACGTGTCGGGGCAGGATTCGTGCTTAGGAGGCAAAACAATGGCGCAGGAGAACCTGTTCGAAGGCATCCTCCGCAGCCTCGACCGACATCGGGGAGCGGCCGTCATGATCGTAGCCGCGACGCTGCTCGTCACGGCGCTCGTCAGCCGCGTCTTCCCGACCGTTTACGAGAGCAAATCCCTTCTCAGGGTCATGACAAGCGAGTTACGCCCCGGCGACAGCCCGGCCGCGGCGATGAACGGTATCCTTTCCCAAAAGGACGTGATCGGAGAAGTTCTCCAGACCTGCGGGCTCGACCTCGGAAAGTCGGAACCCCGCTATGCGCCTTTCTCGCTGGAGGATGCCGGCCAGGGCCTCGTGAAACTCACTGTTCGCGATCCGAATCCGACGGAGCTGCCTGCGCTTGGTGACGCCGTCATCAAGATGCTCTCGGAGCGGTTCCTCGGGTATTCGAACGAGACGAATCTGTTCGAGATCGAGATGCTCGAAAAAAAGAAGAGCGTGCTCAAAGAGAAGCTCGACGAGGCGCGCCGAGGCACATCGGAAGCCCTGCCGTCGCCGCTTTTCGAGAACGAGGCGCTTGCCCTCGACGAGGAAATCCAGCGCGTCGGCACGAAGCTACAGGCAGACAAGAAGCGCTTGCAGACCCTTCCCCGCATTCGCGTCGTCCCGTCGTCCCGCACTGACAACGCCCTGGCGGAAGTGCGCGACACCCTCGCGGAGGCCCGCGCGGAGCTTGCTCGCCTGCTCGAAACCTATCGCGAGAAGCACCCCAAGGTGGTCGCGGCGAACGAGTTCATCGCCGAGCTCCAGGCCCGCCAGCGCAAACTAGCCTCGCAGCGGGACAGAAAAGAACCGAACCCCGAGTATGATGCCCTGCAGCAGGAAATCGATACGAACACGGCCAAACTGGAAGAATTGAAGAAGCGCTGGTTCGAAGCCAACCGGACCCCGCCCGAACCGACCCTGGCAAGCCCCTTCGGCGGCCGCACACCCGCCCTCGCCTCTTCGGCCAGCACCTCCCGCATCAGATCTCTCGAACTGCTCTACTCCGATGTCACGATGCGGCTGGAAGAGCTGCAGATCAAGCAGTCGACCGCGGTCGGGCGGATCCAGGTCCTCCGCAAGGACATCGATGCGCCGAAGCCGATCGGCCTTTCCCTGCTCCAGCGCGAACTCGCGGCAATGCTGGGCGGAACGCTTCTCGCCGTCTTCCTGCTCTACACGCCGATTCCGATGAAAGCGGAATTCGTGGGCACTCCCACCCCGGTTTTCGTCTCGGCCCCCGGCTACGAGGCCAGACCGTCGACGCACCTGCTCGAGATGTCGCCGCTCTCGTCGACGCGCCTCGCGCTGCCAGTGCCCGACTCGGTTCATCACGCCTGCTATGACGAGCGGCTGATCGTTCTCAACGAGCCCGATTCGAGGCGGCTCGAGCCCTATCGGGCCCTCGTGTCGAATCTCCAGATCGCGCTCGCCGACAACGCCACCCGCATCATTCAGATCTGCTCGTCCCGCTCGGGAATGGGGCGAAGCACGCTGACGGCGAATCTCGCCATACTGTTCGCCCAGGCGAACTACTCGGTCGTCCTGATCGATGCGAACTTCCGGCGGCCCGTCCTGCACCGCATCTTCGACACCGACAATCACACCGGGCTCAGCACGGCCCTCTGCGGCCAGTCGTCGGCGAACATCGTGAAGCCGACGATGCTCAAGAATCTCGGCCTGATCACGGCCGGTCCGATTCCGCCGCACCCGGTCGAGCTTCTGGGCTCGGTTTCGATGATCGAACTGCTGGACACCCTCAAGCGCAGGGTCGAACTGGTCCTCATCGACACCCCGGCGCTTCTCGAATACCCGGATGCCGGCATTCTCGCCGAGCAGGTGGGCGGCGTCGTTTTCCTGCATCGCGAGGGAGAGCCCGAGGCGGACATCAAGGCCAGCCAGGATTTCCTGAAGAACATCCGGGCCACCGTTCTCGGCTACGTCACGACCTGAACCGTTCTTTCATTGCTCTACAGCAGGCCGTCCGGCGATCACGGGCGGCCTGTTTCGTTTTCCCCGTGCCGGGATTTCTCTGCTGAAAATGATTTTGTGAATGATGAGACCGTGCTAATATTTCAGGCATCGTCTCAGGAGAAAAAGCGTTGTTCGAGTTCACCGTTCCCCAACCACCTGACCTCTGGATCCGCCTGATCGCGCTCGCGGGGGCCGCCGTCGGCATGGTCACCGATATGCGCCGGGGCAAGATTTACAACTGGCTGACATTTCCCCTGATCCTGACCGGCTGGCTGGCGAACCTCTGGTGGTACGGCTGGTCAGGTCTCGGGTACAGTTTTCTCGCGACCCTCGTCGGCATCGCCCTGTACATGGGCCCGGCCATGATCGGCGTCATCGGCATGGGGGACGTGAAACTCCTCGGCGGCCTCGCGGCGCTGGCCGGCACGAAATTCGTCATCGGCACCTTTCTGTATTCCTGCATTCTCGGCATCCCGCATGCCATCGTCATCCAGAGGCTGAACTTCGGCAAAGATGCTCTTCCCATGCTCATGGCGAGCATCCAGAGCGGAGCGTTCCGCTCGAAAACGATCCACAACACGGCCGGACAGACCGGTTACAGGTTCTATCTCGGAATAGATATCTTCCTGGGTGCGCTGCTCGCAACCTTCATGGAAATTCCCCTGCGCTGGTAGCCCGGCGCCGCCCACGCAAACGGACATTCGCAGATTTTTTCGAATATCGTGCTTTTCCGTTGTCCGGGCGAGACCTCCTGTGATATGTTTCTTGACTTAACCATGGAGTCACCCTGCACCCGGGAGAAGTGAATGGCGCAACGCATCAAGGTGTTCATCGCCGACGACATGATCGAGCTCCGCTCGAACGTGCGCCGCATGCTGAGCACCATTGACAATGTACGCGTCGTCGGCGAAGCCGGTGACGGGGAAGAAGCTCTCAAGCTGATACGCGAGCTTTCGCCGCACGTCGTCCTGATGGACATCAACATGCCGAAACTGGATGGCTTGAAGGCCACGGAAACGCTCACCAAGGAGCGACCGAACATCCAGGTCATCATCATGTCGATCCAGAGCGAGCAGGAGTATTTCCGCCGGGCGATGAAAGCCGGGGCGAAAGACTTCCTCACGAAGCCCTTTTCCGGAAGCGAGCTTTCGGAAGCGATTCTGAATGTCTTCAACCAATGGGTGAAGGATACTCCCGACGCGCTCGTCGAAGAGCAGAAGGCGCAGGTTCTGACGTTCTTCTCGACAAAGGGTGGCGTCGGGAAGACGACGCTGGCGACCAATCTTGCCGTGAGCCTGGCCAGGCTGGGCAAGCACACGCTCCTGATCGACACGTCGCTTCAGTTCGGCGACGTCGCGATCACCCTGAACCAGAAATGCAACAGGAACATCTACGGCATCATCCAGGACAACAAGGATGAAGTCTCCGCCGAAGATATCGAAAAGAATACGGTTCGCCATCCGAGCGGTCTCGAGCTTCTTCTGGCGCCGATCGAGCCGGCATACGCCGAGTCGATCAAGGCTCAGCACATCAAGCAGATTCTCGACCAGGTATCGGAAAACTACCAATTCATCATCTTCGACACCGCGCCTCACATCGGCGATCTTGAGCTGGCCATTCTCGACCGCACTGATATCGTGCTGCTCGTGGCGACTCTCGAAATAAGCTCGCTGAAGAACACGAAACTGTGTCTGAAAACCTTTTCCGACATAAAGTTCGACACGAACAAGATCAAGCTGGTTCTCAACAAAGATTTTCCGCACGCGGGCATCGGGTGCAAGGATATCGAAGCGGGTCTCGCCATCCCGCTTTTCTCGACCGTTCCGATGGATATGGCGACGGCGCAGCAGGCACTTAACCAAGGCGAACCTTTTGTGGTAAAATCTCCTGACACTCCGTTGGCCAAAACAATCAAAGACATGGCCATGACGATCGCCGGCGTGGAGAGAGAGGCTCCAACGATCGAGCAGCAGAGTGTCATCGAGCAGTTCAAAAACATCATATTTCGGGTCTTGAACCAAGGGAGGTAACGTCTGATGGGTGGTTTACTTTCTCGTCTGAATGAGGAAAAGAAGTCCGTAGAAAAATCCGGCATCCTCGAATCTGCGGTAACCCGCGAAATCACCGGCTTTGAGAGGCTCAAGGAAAAGGTCCACACCCGGCTGATCGACGACATGCCCCAGGCGATCATGGCCGAGACGAACCAGGAAAAGAAGCGCGGCATGCTCCGCGACCGTATCGGCCAGGTCACGACCGAGGAAGGAAGCAAGCTGAACATCTCCCTTTCGCCCCGCGAGATGGAGTCTATGACGCAGGTCCTTCTGGACGACATGATCGGGTTCGGTCCGATCCAGAAGCTGCTCGACGATGACGACATTTCTGAAGTCATGGTCAACGGCCCCTACCAGATCTATTTCGAAAAGAAAGGAAAGCTGACGCTTTCCGAGATCAAGTTCAAAGACAACGATCACGTGATGCGCATCATCGAGCGCATCGTCGCGCCGATCGGCCGCCGCATCGACGAGTCGGTTCCTTACGTCGACGCGCGTCTTCCCGACGGCTCCCGCGTGAACGCCATCATCCCGCCTCTCGCGCTGAACGGGCCGACGATCACGATCCGGAAATTCAAGAAGGAAGCCCTCGGCATCGCCGATCTGGTGCGCTTCGGCACTCTGACGGACGACATGGCGAGGTTTCTCGAGGCCTGCATCAAGGTTCGCCTCAACTGCGTCGTTTCGGGCGGCACGGGCTCCGGAAAGACGACCACGCTGAACATCCTGAGCTCCTTCATTCCGGAAGACGAGCGCATCATCACCTGCGAAGACGCGGCCGAACTCCAGCTGCGCCAGCCGCATGTCGTGCGTCTCGAAACGCGTCCGGCGAACATCGAAGGCAAGGGCGCCGTTCCGATGCGCGAACTCATCAAGAACACGCTCCGCATGCGCCCCGAGCGGGTCATCGTCGGCGAGTGCCGCGGCGGCGAGGCGCTCGACATGCTCCAGGCCATGAACACCGGCCATGACGGCTCGCTGACCACGGGCCACGCCAACACACCCCGCGACATGCTCGCCCGTCTCGAAACGATGGTCCTGATGGCCGGCATGGATCTCCCGGTCCGCGCCATTCGCGAGCAGATCTCCTCGGCCGTTCAACTGATCATCCAGCAGTCCCGCCTCAAGGACGGCTCGCGCAAGATCACGTATCTGACCGAGATCCAGGGCATGGAAGGCGACAAGATCGTCATGCAGGACATCTTCCGGTTCGAACAGACCGGTGTCGACGAAAAAGGGAAGATCATCGGGCGCCTGAAGGCGACCGGCATCAGACCAAAATTCGCATCCAAATTCGAAGAAGCTGGAATACATCTGCCGCCGAACGTCTTCACCGACTCCTCAAAAGGCTGGTGATTGCGTGCAACTGATTTTTATCGTTGTAGCCGGCTTTACGGCGTTGTTGTTTACCCTCCTGCTGTTTTCCCTCTTCGGCTCAGCCCCCGGGGAAGACGTTCGTGCGCGCATGGAGCAGTATCTCGTCGAATCCGAGATGATCGCCAAGCAGTACACCCCTCCCGACGAGGAGGATGAGAAGCACGACAGGGGCTCGGAAGAGGGGGAAGACGACTGGGTCAAAGAGACCCGCGGCGATGAACAGGGTCTGAAGAAGCTTCTCGGAAATGTCGGTTTCGTGCTGACTCCCAAAGGGATGGCAGCGCGAATCGCCGACAAACTTGCGAAAGCCGGTGTTCCCTTGAAGGCAAACGAGTTTGTGGCGGTAGTCTTCATCGCAACGATCGTACCGGCCATTTTCGGAACGCTCATCACGCAGAATCCCATATTGGGGCTTGGGCTGGGCGTCGTCGGTTTTTTCGTGCCGAATCTCTGGGTCACGATCATGAAAAGCCAACGCTCGACAGCCTTCGGGAACCAGATCCAGGATGCCCTGATCATGATCGCGAACGGTCTGAAAGCCGGCTATTCGCTTCTGCAGGCGATGGAAATGGTCGCCCGCGAGGCTCCGCCGCCCATGTCCATTGAGTTGAGGCGGG
>MWAR01000528.1 GCA_002068715.1 bacterium ADurb.Bin374 | reverse complement strand
GGATAAAACGAGAATCCGGAGGGAAGACCTACGGGACATGGCTGGCGAACGTATTCGACAGGCTGGGTACGAGAAAACTCTATACCGACTGGCTGTGCGTGCCGGGTAACCGTGGCGAGCCCCGCAACCGTCTCGTCGAGGAGAAATACCCCGACTTGATGCTTCCCTCCGGAGTGAATCTCGTCCGAAATACCGATATTCACTGGATAGACGAAGGTGCCAACGGCTGGGTCGAAGAATACGACGTCGTGCCCAACCCCGACCGATAAGCCGGCAAGCTTATCGGCGGATGAAGGACTTTTTGGCTGAGTTCGACTCCCTGATAAGGCTTCGAGATGAATCCCGCCAGGCCCTGCTCTTTCATTTCGCGCAAGTCTTCCTCTCTCGAAAAGCCCGATGCGAGCAGAACTTTTACGTCCGGCCTGATTTTTTTCAGTTCAGCAAAGCAGTCACGGCCGATCATGTCTGGCATGATCATGTCGAGAATCACGAGATCGATCCGTTCGCTGTTTTCGTGATACAGCCTGATGGCTTCAAGACCGTTCGGGGCGACCAGAACCTGATACCCGAAACTTTTCAGAATCGCGCTTCCCGTATCGCGAATCATGGGCTCGTCATCGACGAGAAGAATGATCCCGGATCCGCGAACCGGTTCCTGGCTTGTGGGGCGGGTTGGGGCTGAATATTCGACCAGCGGCAGGAGAATGGTCACGCAAGTGCCTTCGCCAATCTGGCTGGTGATGCGGATTGCCCCTTTGTGCTGCCGGATCGTTCCATACACGACGGGAAGTCCGAGGCCGGTTCCCTTGCCGGGTTCCTTGGTGGTGAAGAACGGTTCGAAAACTCTCTTCAGATGTTCCGGCGAAATGCCGCAGCCGGTATCGCGCACATCGATCTGGAGAAAACGCCCGGGGGCGAGTTCGAATTCTCCCGTTTCATCGAAGGGGTTGGTGATCTGTACTTCCTTTGTCGTGTACGTCAGACTGCCGCCTTCAGGCATGGCATGGACGCCGTTGATGCCGATATTGATCAACGCGCTTCTGATGAGCGATCCGTCTCCGACGACCGATGCTTTGCATGTGGCGAAGGTTCTGGATATGGAAATTCGCTTGTCGACGGTTTTTTCCAGGAGGGCGATGATGTCGTCGATGGCGCCGTGAATGTCGATGATCGCAGAAACGGTCTGTCGTTTCGTCGAAAAGGTCAGCAGCTGTCTGACCAGTCCCGCCGCGCGTTGGGAAGACTCGAGAATCAGGGAAATAAAATTGCGGGAGGCTGCATCACCTGCGGGAATGCGGACTTTCAGCAGCTCGGCGGCGCCGATCATGCCGCTGAGGATGTTATTGAAGTCATGCGCCACGCCGCTCGCCAACTGGCCGATCGCGTCCAGCTTCTGGCTCTGGGCAAGCTGCTCCTGCAAGGCAAGCTCTTCCGTCACGTCATGGAAAACGAGGATGACGCCGACGATTTCTCCGGAATCGGCCAGGATAGGTGCCGCGGAGTCGGCGATCCGATACTCTTTCCCGGTTTTTGAAAGAAGAATGGCGTGATTTGCCAGACCTGTGATCTTCCCGGTTGCGATGACCTGCGCAACCGGATTTTGTGCCGGCTTTCGGTCGTTCGCGTTCACAATGGTGAAGGCTTCATCGAGTTTCCTGTCCGCCGCTTCATCGAGATGCCAGCCCGTAAGCCTCTCGGCGACGGGATTCATTCGTGTGATGACGCCCTGCATGTCGGTGGCGATGACAGCATCTCCGATCGAATTCAGCGTGATCCGCAGGTTCTCCTCGCTGTTGCGCAATTCTTGCTCCGTTCGTTTCTGCCTTTTGAGCATGAAGGCGAGAACGACCGTCAGTGCTGCCAGAAGGAGGAAAAAAACCAGAACGGCAAGGGCGTGCCACTTGTATATTGATAATATATTTATTGGCTTGTTAAGAAATCTGGTGTTTTCGGGGAACCTGGCGGCATCGATGGAAAATCGCGAGAGAACGGAAAAGTCGGCGGTCGGCACCGACACTTCCTGCTGGAGAGGCTGGTGAGCCGTGGACGTGCCGCGCAGGATGCCGATCGCGGTGTCGGCCATCTGCTGACCCTGCAGAAGCCCGCTGTTCATTTTACCGGCAACAATACCTGTGTTTATATAGAGATCGACATGGCTGAAGATCGGCACCTTCGACGCGGATGCCATGTTTTCGATGAAAACAACCGGATTGACCGGCCCCGACGGGGATGAGTAGTAGTCGAGGAAAAAAACCGCATCCGATGGAGGGGCAAGTCTGGCCACTGATTCGATCAGCGTTTCCGGGGCGTCGTCGGGCTTCGTTCCGAGGAAGATGAACTCGACGCGGCTGGCGATGTCAGCCGTGACGCGCTGGAAAACCTCCCGGTTGATCCGGCCGGTCACCGTATCGTCCGAAAGAATGAACAGGCGCTTCACTGAAGGCAGAACCTGCAGGATCAGATCGACGTTTCCGCGAATGTCGGTGCTCGCGAGAATCCCGGTCGTGTCCGACGCGAGCTTTCCAGGCGCCTCGACGCCGGCGAAAATCAGGGGGACGCCGGGAAACACTTCGTTTCGCACTTTGCGCATGAAGTTGTAGGCATCCTGGTCCGAAACGAGAAGCAGATCGATCCTGGTGTCGGCATATTTCACCTTGAACAGGGAAAGCAGGGCATCGCCCAGGGCGCCTTCGAGCTGGCGGCTGTACCGTTTTCCGTCGAGATACTCGACCTGCAGGTCGATCCGCTCTCCGAATGCCGGCTTGAGCCTGCTGTTCAAGCCTTCGAGAATCTGATCGGACCACGTATAACCGGGATGATAGGAGTTCACATACAAAATCCGCTTTTTGTGCCCGGCGGCCTTCTCCTGCGAAAATGCCTCTGGTGCGGTGAATATGGAGGTGCAGACGAACACCGCGGTCATCAGCAGAATAATGACCGATGCTGGATGTGAAACCCGTGTGCGAATCATGGAAATGATAGGGCGCTCTCCCGTTTTACACTGAAAAAGAAAACAATGTCGTCCGATATAAATAATGACAGAACGGGCAGGCCCGCAGATTTTGCTTGTCCGCACCCGCGTGCGGCATCCTCTCCGTTCTTTCCGAGCAACTCTCACCGCCGGGCACTCGAAGATCTCTATAAACAGGTCACAGGGGCGGGTTTGAAGCCCGCCCTTTTGAACCTCGAGGGCCCAAACATTATCGATTCCTGTATAACAAAAGCCGATTTCGCGTTCCCGTTCGCGCTTAACTCGTCACATCACGAGAGGCTCTCATCCCCTTCGGAAGGCTCCGGTCATGCTTCGACAAGCTTAGGGCAAACGGGCGGTTTTCACTCTCCAGGACTCAATAACCTGTTCGTATTGTCCTACATTTTTCCACCTCGGGCAACCATTCGCCCCTCCGGCTATGTCATTGTGCCATGAAGAAAGCTCCCCGCCTCCTTCATGAGAGGCGGGGAGCTGTGGAAAAACATTTTGGGGGAGAGTTTATTTTGCGATGCCGCCCTTGTAGCAAAGACCGCCGGTGATCTCGAGGGTCGTGGCATTGATGGCCTCGTTCTCGACGGCATGGGCGATGAGAGAGGCGATCTCGTCGGGCTCGATCAGGCGGCCGAGGTGCACGTCGGCGCAGATCTCCTTGAGGGCTTCCTGATTCATGCCGGCGACCATCGGGGTGGCGGTGTAACCCGGGGCCACGCCGACACAGCGGATGTTGCGGATACCGCGCTGCAAAAACTCGCCGATCATGATCTTCGGCAGGAGGGCGTCGGCGACCTTGGCCGAGGAGTAGTTGAGCTGGCCGATCTGACCGACCTTGTTCACCGACGAGATCGGCACGAGAATGCCCTTCCAGCCGCCGTTGACCATGGCTTCGGCCGCGTCGCGGAGGGTGAGGAACGTGCCGGTCAGGTTGACGTCGAGCACGGGCTGCCACCGGTCGAGCCCCATTTTCCGGGCCACCTTGCCGGTCTCCTTGTCCAGGGTCAGGATCATGCTGTCCTTGATGATTCCCGCGCAGGAAACCACGATGTTGAGCTGCCCGAAAGCATCGATCGCGGCCTTGATGAACTTGGCGGTGTCGGCTTCGCTTGTCACGTTGCCCTGAACGCCGATGGCCTCGCCGCCCATGGCCTTGATCTCGGACACGACACGGTCGATGCCCTTCTGCGACATGTCGACGATCGCGACCTTGGCGCCCTTCTTCACCAGATGCTTGACGACGGCTTCGCCGATGCCGTTTCCGCCGCCCGTTACCAGAGCCACACTACCTTTGATTTCCATCGTCTCTTCCTCGATTCGTTGTCGTTCGTCGTGCCGGCCTGCAACAAACGCAGGCTCAGAGCTGCTTGGGGAAGGACGGGCTGTCCTTTTCCCAGGAAACGAAGTTCGGATGCGCCACGTCGGGCGGATAGTATTTGATATCCCCGACCGTGATGGGATGGGCCACGTCCGGGCCGACCACCTTCACGCCCACCGGATACATGGTTCTCGCCAGCGCCACGGCTTTCGCCTCGGCTTCGGCGTCGGGAAGCCCCACATACAGGCCGGTGGCGACCACCGCGCCCGCGCGCCGGATTTCCCAGGTGGGGCCGGTTTTCTCGATCTCGAACTCCAGGTCGTTGTAGAGCAGTTTCTTCATGATCGTCTCCCGTTCGCGTCGCTTCGTCAGAACTTCTTGAGGACGGTGACGCAGTTGGTCACGGCCGAGCCGCCCACGTTGAAGGCGACGCCGATGTCGGCCTTGCGGGCCTTCACGCCGATGGGCTCGCCGATGATCTGTTTGTACAGAAGTGCGTGCATCGAGGCTCCGGTGGCGCCGACCGGATGGCCCTTGGCCTTGAGACCGCCGGACAGGTTGACGGCGACCTTGGGATCGTCGCGGGTGAAGCGGCCGGCCATGTAGTCGTGCCCGGCCCTGCCGTCGGCCGAGAAACCCAGTGCCTCGGTGGAGAGAATCTGATTGATGGTGAAGCAGTCGTGGACTTCGGCGATGTCGATGTCTGAAGACTTGATGCCCGCTTCGGCGTAGGCCTTGGCGGCCGCGTCCTTGCCGGCCATCAGTTCGTGCATGTTGGGGCGGACGTTCTCGGGCAGGCGCTCGCAGGAATGGCCGATGCCGGCGATCCGGACCGCGCGTTTCCTGTCGGGGACGTTGGACTCGGCGGTTATGACCAGAGCGGCGGCGCCGTCGGACACCAGCGAGCAGTCGTGCAGCCGCAGGGGCGCGGCGATCATCATGTTCTTGCACTTGCCCTTCGGGTCGACCTCGTTCAGCTTCACGATCTCCTCGTAGGTGGCGGGACCGGTGCGCATGTGGGCAAGGGGATTCTCGGCGCCGTTCTTGTATCCGAGAGCAGCCACGGTTCCGAGCATCTTCTGAAGCTCCTCGTCGGAGATGCCGTACCGCTTCTGGTATCCCTTGGCATACTCGGCGAACAGCATTGGGAAGGTCATGCCTCGTGAACCTTCGGACGGCCAGTGCGAGCAACCGGCCAGAACCTGGGTCATCTGAGGCGTCGGGAGCAGGTTCATCTTCTCCACGCCGATGACCAGAATGTTCCGGAAACGGCCGGATTCTATTCCGTAGATAGCGTTATAGAGTGCGATCGACGAGGAGGCGCAGGCACACTCCGACCGGCTCATCGGCTTGAAACGCAGGGCCGGATCGATCTCCGCGGCGATGGGTGCCACGTGTTCCTGGTTCAGGAACGAGCCGGGCGAGCAGGAGCCGACCCAGATGGCGTCGATGTCCTTCGCCTGGAGGCCGGCGTCCTTGATCGCGCCGCGGCCAGCTTCGATCAGCAGATCGTAGTAGGTCCGGGTGTCGGTCATCAGCCCGGACATCTTGTCTTTCTTCACGAAGGCGCCGAACTCGGTGTTGTAGGCCCCGATGATGCAAACCTTGCTCATGTCATTCCCCTTCCGATAGGCAGTGAGTCACCCCGTCCCGTCCGGACTCCGGTCGGCTGAAAAATTTTGTTCTGCAAAATTCTCCATACTCGGCTCGGCCGCCTCGAAACCCATGGAAGGCTTGGAGTGTTGGAGGTGATGGTAGCACGGCGCAAGATCGATTGCAAAGAAAAATTTTGCAACGCACAAGAATTCTGATTCGGATCTGCTTCGGAAAGGGGATGCGCCGCCGTCAACGCCATCCTGCCAACAATGGCCTGATTCCGAAGAATCCCATCACCACAGAGATTCCATCTGCACCATCAGCGTCATCTGCGGATTGGTTCTCGAGCCGAAACCTGCATGCCAGTCACAGAGACGCAGAAACATGAAGGTATTCCCCAGGCTTGTCGCGATGTGCTACACCCCAAAGGGGGCTGTAGGGGCGGGTTTGAAACCCGCCCTTGCGGCGCAATATTGGTGATCAGATTCGAATCTGGCAGATACGGAAACACAGAGGCACAGAAATCCTCAGGATCTCTGTGCCTCTGCGGTGAAACGTTCTGTGTGTTTACAGCGCTGTTCTTCAGGCCGCGGGGGCGGCTGAATTCGCGTCGGCCTGCTGCTGGCGCTTTTTCTCGAACATCATGTCGTAAGCGAGCATACCGAGCATCGAGAGGATGCCGACGGCCGCGAAGACGAACCAGATTCGCTCGGGGTGATAGGTCGAGAACAGAAACCGCGTCGTTTCCTGGACGGACTGGTGGTTCAGGGCCTTGCTCAGTGTCGGGAGCACCTGGTCGAGCGGCAGTTGGGCAACGGTTTCCTTCGCCATGTTCAGGTTCTCGACGAGATACTGCCGGGCCAGCGTGGTCTTGTCGCCGTAATACTGGTAGATCGGGCCGGCCAGGCTGCTTCCCAGCATCCAGCCGATGCCCTGGGGGAAGTTCACGTAGCCCATGTACAGGCCCTTCTTCCCGGGCGGGGCGAGCATCGATAGATACTCGCTCTTGCGCGGACTCGCGATCATCTCGCCGATCGCGAACACGAAGATGCCCAGGCAGCAGAGCCAGACGTTCATCGTGTAGCCCGCCACCACGAGGCCGGCGCTTGCGATGAAGATGCCGAGAATCATGGCGGCGACGGGGCGCATTCTTCCGAAGACCCAGCCGATGGGAAGCATGAGGAAGATGATGGCGAAGGCGTCGAGGTTGATGAGCCACTCGGCGGGAATCTGTTTCCCGGCCTGGGCATACTCGATCCAGCCCTGGTTCCCGAACAGGTTTCCGAAGAACGCGACGGCACGGGATGTGTCGACCCAGTCGGTGATGAAGTTGGGAAGCAGATCGAACAGCTGCATGAACATCAGCCAGAAACCCGAGAACACGGCCAGGAACATCATCAGCGGCGGATCGAACAGGTTCTTCAGCGAGCTGAACAGCACCTGCCAGAACTCCCTGAACACCCGGGAGATCTTTTCCGCCAGGCTCCGGTCGTTGTGCTCGAAAGCCACGTGGCCGCGGTCGGGTTCGTCGAAGAAGAACAGGGTGATGAAGTTCAGGGAGTGGATGCAGGCGCTCGTGATGAACACGTATTTCCAGCTCATCAGGCGCAAATATCCGGCGATCAGCGGGCCGGTGAAGCCGCCGATATTGACGATCATGTAGAAAAAGCTCCAGCCGAGCGTCGCGTTTTCCTTGGTGGTGGAGTTCGCGAGAATGCCCTGGATGCCCGGTTTGAACACCGCCGTGCCGGTCGCGACCAGCATGCAGGCGATGAAGAACGGCCAGTAGCCGTTCACCAGCGCCATGCTGATATACCCGATCACCGAGATTGAGATGGCGAACGCGACGGTCCGCTTGTGGCCGTAATGGTCGGCGTGGCCGCCGATGACCGTGGGAAGCAACGACTGGAAGGCGGCCCACCAGAAGAAGATGTTCGCTTTCTGCAGGTGCGAGAATTCGAGCCCGCCGACGGTCGCGGCTGCCACCATGTAGACGGCGATGCCGCCGCGCACGCCGTAATAGGCCCAGCGCTCGAGCAGCTCGATGACGTTCGAGCACCAGAACGCGCGCCCGAAACTGGTGAGGGTCTGGAAAAAACCGCGGGAGACAGCATCCTGATTCGAGTTTGTCATAGCATGTCCTATATAATTGTGATTGAAAGTCGAGACGCCACGTGCCGTGCCGCTCATGCGTGCGATGCGTTTCAGAATATACTGTATGATGAGCCGCCGAGTCCAATTTCGGAAGAAATCTGCGACGATTGTCGGTCTTCACAAAAAACGCTGCTCGAGGTCGGAACGGCGGCAAAGCTCGAATACATCAGCCGCGAGATCACGGTTCTGTCCACGGGCGGTCTGGGAAATGGCCGGAATGGCTGGATCGCGAAGGCTGGAGTATCATGCGCAGGTATGAATGCAGAGTCCATGAACCGCATCGCGCGTTGCCTCACAGGGATGATGTTCCTGTTCGGTCTCGTCGGAACGGTGTTCGCCACGGGAGTGGAGAACGAGGAGTGCCGTGTCAGGATCGACAACCGACTGGGAGGGGAAATCGCCGTTTCGACCGATCGGGGCGAGACCTGGCTGACCATCGGAAGCGTTCTTCGGCCCAACGACGGGCATACGCAGGAAACCGGCGACGACGGCTTCACCGCCGCGGACTGGGCCCCTTCCGGGGCCGTGGCCGCGACGGCCGTCAATGCCCTTCATGTCAAAGTCCGGCAGGGAACACGGCACGCGGTTCTTTTCACGATTCAGCCTCGCGAACTGCTTTGCAAAACGGCGGAAGAGGTGAAATCCTACTTTTCGAGCCCGACGTCGATTTTCACCGACATTCCTGCCGGCAGTCTGCTGTTCGGGCCTGAATATGCCCCCCGGCTGGGAAACCCCGTGTATGTCATCCGCGATGGGGTGTCGTCCCGCCTTCCCGACGGATACAAGCCGCAACTTGGCGATATTCTCGTCATGCCCTCCCTCCGGCCGAACCCCTGTCTGAAAGAACTGAGGTTCGTCAACAGGCTTGGCGGGCTCGTTTTCGCCGCATACTCCGACGGCTCGGCGAACTGCATCGGCTGTGTCGCGAAGCCTGTGGGCGCCACCGGGCGGTTTGGCGGTTCGCAGTATGCCGGGCGCGGAGAAGTCCGTGCCAACCACCCCGGCGTGTTGTGCGTCTCCACGTCGCAACGCGGCGATATTGGAGGATTCCAGATCATTCCCGACGTTCACGCCGACGAACCCGGTCTGAAATATGTGTGGGGAAATATATCTGCATGGATGGTGGTGAAGCCCCTCCTGCCGGATCGGCCGACGCTGGAAGGACGTTCCCCACTGTTCGGGAAGCATATCCGTCCGCGGACTGGCCGCTGCCTGGTCCGCATCGATGGTGGGGGCTGGGAGCTTGTCCCCCAGCGGACCGGT
>MWAR01000527.1 GCA_002068715.1 bacterium ADurb.Bin374 | reverse complement strand
AGAATCTGCATGTAGACCGGGTCCGGCAGTTCGATCCAGGCGTCGTCCATGAGGTTGATGACGACGGGCTGGGGCCGCTCGACTTCGAACGCGATACGGTCAAGAATGCGCGGCTCCTTCCTCACCGTCGAGCCGGATTCGACGATCGACTGGAAATGCGACTCCATGAGTTTCTGCCGGTCGGACGGTAGCTGGGTCAGTCCAAGCCCCGACATGATGCCGGGATACTCGACCGCCGACGGAACGCTGATCTTGCGGAATACTCCGCCTTCCAGCAGGCCGGTGTCGCGTCCAGAGGTCACGCCGTCGATCGAGCAGGAGACGATCCGGTCATTGGCGAGAGCGCAGATATAGGCCGGAGGCTGCGGGAAGACCGTGTCATCGTTCCAGGGTCTGCCCGTCCAGGGAAGGGCCGCCAGGATCGCGGGGATGAGCTTCGGGATGAGGTCGAGGGACGCCCTGCCCTTTTCCCCGCGGCGGGCGAACAAGAACTTTTCCCCATCGACGTCGCGAATCACGAGGTCTTTCAGTTCGACGCCCTGGGCAGAGGCGAAGCCCCTGGCGGCGGGGGTGGGAAGCCTGTTGAAATCGTAGGCGACCGAAGCTTTCGGGCCGCGGATTTCGGTCATCTGGTCAGTTTGGGTTTCGGGAATGCCGTCGATGAGGATGCCGACGCGATGCGCGCTTATCCAGATCCTGGCGCGGCCAGCCTGGATACGTTCGCGGGTGAAAACGGACAGCACGGTCGCGGGAACATCGCGGAGATCGCGTGACAGCGCCCCGTATGGCAACCCCCAGAACCCTGCTTCCAGCAGAAATGCGTGTGGCAAAAGGACTCCCCGGATAATGAGATTCGAGGCTGTTGCATTATAGTCGGAGAGATAGGGGAAATCAAGGAATGTTTGGGGGAGCGGTAAATTCCGCGGCAACGATCCTCCCGGAGGACGGTGCAGAATCGATGCCGCCTTCTCTTCGGGCGTGAAACAGGGGTTTGCCGCCCATTCCGTGCCTCAGCCTGAACAGTTCGGTCGCGCCTTCAGGATTCAGTGGATGAGCCCCAGGCAATACGTCCGTCACCCATTTTTCGAGCGGCGTATTCCCGATGCCTACGGTGCACATCGTAAGCCGGACGCTCGTGCCCCGGATCAGTTCAGGCACGACAATCGTTCGCTGAACGAGGGCATACGGGCGGTCATATCCGCTCTGAATCACGCCTTTCCCGATGAAAAGGAAGTGAATGTCGTGCCCCGTTTTCACGCCGGAATCTTCGTAGCCTCTCCCCTCGTCATCGACGAGTTCGGTCTTCAGCAGGCATGGATTGAAGTCTGCACGGATCGGCATAAGATAGCGGTACACGATGACATCGCCCGGAAGCAGGGTGTTCGAGGCAATCCTTCCCGCCTGGCCTCCAAGCGGTACGATCTGCACGTCCGGATCGACCGCGAGCGATGTGCCCGAACAGATATCGACGCGACGCCACTCCGGGGGCATCGTTTCGGCGAAATCGGCCGGAGAGGGCTTTCTGATCCGCCAGAGATACCCCCAGGGTTCGACCATGTATCGTTCACCAAGCACCATGGCGGAGCTGGCGGGGTAAACTAGGGAACCGAAAAGAGCTCCCCGAGATGCCTCCGATTCGAGTTCGACCGCGTCAGAAGCCGTCAGCGCGTCGACGAGGCGTATCCCGAGATCAGGTCTGAACTTCCTTGTAAGGCGGAGATAATACAACGGCCGGAACTCGATGTCGTTGTTCATCATCAGCACGGCATGGTCTGGAACGAGCGCCGCAATCCGTCTCGTGACGATCTCGGAGTCTCGCGAACGGGCTTCGATCCGCGATGCCGCGATGGGAACGGCCAAAGCGGTCGCAATCGTCACGGCCAGAAGCGCCGGGAATGCCTTTTCACCCTGCGATCGCGCGAGGGTGGCTGCTCCCAGCCCACCTATCGCCATCAACGTGGGCAGGAGCATCGTATGGACCTCGAAAGCGTTGTAGTTGAGCACGAACCCCGTATTGACCGCCGTCATCCACAGACAGGGCCCAACGATACGCCAGTCAGGACGTTTCACGAGAACGGCCGCCGCGGCAAGAACCGTCATCCAGACGCCGCCGCCGGAGACGACGGACAACCAGCCTCCGAAGCGCTCGAGAAGCTCGGCCGCTCCGAAGACACCGATCGCGTTCCGGTACTGCGCGCCGGAAAAGAACCTCCAGAATCCGTCGAGACCGCGGCCGATCATCGGATCGATAAGAACGCGGTTTTCGTTCTGCAGCCGGACGAAGAGGTCGAGAGTCGGCAAGGCGCCGACCAGGAGCCCGCAGACGAACGCCACGGCCGACGATGCATCGACGCGCGATTTCAGGTCTGTATCGCGAAGCGTGAAGAGGGCGGCCGCGGCAAGGAGGGCAAACGTCGGCCTGTGGCCGATGCCTGCCGCGAGAAGGAGCCCCGCCGCCAGGCTTTTCCCGAAGCCGACGCGGCCCTCGCGTGCCGACTGGGCGACGAGCATGAACGAAGCGAGGATGAAACATTCTAGGGTGTATACTTCCGACGATGTGGCCTGTTCCCAGAAGGTGGGAACGACGAGCAGCCAGATGCCTGCGCATGCGGCGATGCTCCGGCGGATCCCCCACCCCGCGAGCCATGCCGCCCACGCGCCGGCCGCCGCCGCGCCGAGAACGGCGGAGAGCAGGTTGACGCGCCAGGCGGGATCGCCCCACGGAACCAGCCCGATGGCCGCCGAGGCGAGCCGGGTGAACAGGGGGTATCCTGGAGAATGCGGAACATCGAGCGTGAGCGCCGCGCAGACAAGTTCTGGAGCGTTGTACCACCCGATGCCCGGCTGGAGCGTCGGAAGATAGAGGGCAAGCCCGGCGGCGAATACGACGAGGGCCGCGCCGAGACGCGGCGAAGAGGCTGTATTCAGCATTGGTCGAGCAGCGCGATCATGGCTTCCCGTTCCTGCGAATCCTCGGGAAACACGAACGTGAAAAACACGATCTCCGCTTCACTTCCCCGCGACTCTCGGAACTCGACGATGAACTTGTCGATGTCCCTGCGGACCCTCCGCAGAAAGGCGGCCGCACCGTCGCGGTTCGCCTCGCACAGCATGACCACGACCTTTGCGCTTCCGAGCCGTGCCGACAGGTCCGTCGGCCGCTGATGCAGGCTGAACGCCCTGCCGATTTCGCCGAGAAGCTGTTCGAGATACACTTCCTCACCCGAGGCGGAACATTTCGCGACGATGAACGACAGGCCGACCACTTCCTTTTTCGCCTTCAGGAACTCGGTTGCCATGCACTCCGTGAAATATTCTCTAGAGTATAGTTTTGTCGTCTTGTCGAGAATCTGCCCTTCGAAGGAGCGCAGCTTGAGGTTCGTGTCGCGGAGGCGCTGATTCAGCTCCTTCATGATGCCAAGGGCGACCTCGGGGTATTCCGAGATCAGTTCGCAGAAATCATTTTTCCTGAGCACCAACAGCCGCGCGGTATCGCGGGCCATCGCGGAGGCGGCGCGGGGTTTGTCGTCGTAGAGGCCCATTTCCCCGAAAAAGTCGCCCGTTTCGAATACGGCAAGCGTTTTCGTCTGCGGAGGGGTGCCGGTGTAAATGGCGACCCTGCCCTCAACCACGAGATACATGCAGTCGCCGGACCGTCCTTCCTGGAACAGGACTTCCCCGGCCGCGAATTCTTCCTCGCTGACCACCTCGGCGATCATGCGGAGCTCCTGGCTGTTCAGGCTCCGGAAGATCGAAATGCGTTTCAAAAACAGAATTTTTTCAATCGTGATCATGTGTCTGCACCTGTCATCGCGCCGTACCCGGCCCGGGGATTTCCGAACATGTCATGCCGTCCGCGAGCTTCGCGATACTCCACGCGCAGACTGTGGCGATCGAGGACTTGCCGGCATCGGCGTTCAAGATTTTCTTCAGAGCCGGCTGGAGGTCCGCGATTCCAGTGATGCCGACGGTATAGATCGCGGCTTCCTTCAGATTCTTCTCGATCGAGACGAGATGCTTTCCGATCACCATCCGCGCCGTGCGCATCTCGATGCCGAAAGTCCGCCGCCCGTATTCGGCGATCTGCTCGAGCGGAAGGCCTTCGAGAACGGGAACGATATGGTAGATCAGCGTACGCTCGCCCATCGATTGCAGGGCCTCGATGGCGTTGCTCATCATTTCCTGGTTTGGGGAGTACAACCCGCGAAAGACCGTCCGGGCCTCGCGGCTTTCTTCCGGGGCGACGAGGGCGAGAACCAGCTTCAGCAGGCCCTGTGCGCGCTCGTTCAACGACATGCGCAGGAATTCGCCGCCGTCCGCTGAGAGTTCTGCGACGACGGTGAGCTCGTCGCACTTCAGTTCGTAGATCGTGCGGATCTGCGCGAATCCGAATCTGGCGAGACGTTCCTGGATGCAGAGATCCTGGGAGAATCTCAGCAGCCTTACGGCGCTTTCCTGCGCATGGATCGAGGCCTGCGGATCGTCGAGGATCATCAGGAGGTCCGTGAGGATATCCGGGCCCCAGCCGGACAGCGCTTCGAAGGCGAGGCGCCTGTTGCGTGGACTCGAGTCGGAAAGCGCTTCGAGCAGGAGCGGAACGCTCTGTCTTGCGCGCACGCGGCCGACGATCCGGATCGCAAGAGTGCGGATCTCACGGACGGAGTCGCGGATCAGCGACTGGAGGATGTCGAGATGCTCGTAGATCTCCCCCGCCTGGACCATCAGATTCATCGAGCGCATTGCCGCAAGCCGGAGCTTGGGGTCTTCGCTGATCAGGAAGGGACGGAGGTTCACCCAGAACCGCTCGTCGCGGGTGAGGCCGAGCGAATGGATGCCGAGGGCGACGATATCCGAGTCTTTCTCGTGGAGAATCTGCTGAAGGACGGAAAGCGCATTCATCATCTGGCCGAGATCGCCGCCGCGGACCATGCCTGCCGCGGCCGTGGTGCGATGGCGGACGTCGGCGGCGGAGAGGAACTCGGCGATGCGCGTGCGTATTTCGTCGTCATGGGGATAGACGATGAGGGCTTTCAGCGCCGAAAGCCTGACTTCCGCATTGGAGTGGCAGAGAGAGCGGAGCAGGAACTGCCTGGTGTCAGGCCCCGGAAACGACGCCAGTTTTTCGAGAAGAATGATGAGAAGGGATGGCCGTGCGTCGACGGCCTGCCGAAGCAGCGCGGCCCGTGCGGACGCGGCCCCGTAGCGGATCAGGAGGTCGGCGGCGAGTTCCGCGACCTCGTCGTTGTCATCCTTCAGGGCTTCGATGACGAGAGACTGGGTCTGGCCGTCGAGCGTGCCGAGGTCTTTCTCGTCGTCCGCGATACTCTCGATCTGCGACCGCCGCAAAAGCTCGATGAGGCTCCGGCTGTAGACCTGGCGTTGCCCCCAGGCCAGGATGGACCAGACCGCCGCGAGTGCCATCGAAACGGCCAGGAACACCTGGCGGTGGCTCTGCATCGCCATGATCATGATGCCCGCCGCGATGGTCCCGAGGGGGATCATGATGCCTTCGTTGAAGGCGATCGAACGGGCGCGCCGTTTCGCCGGAATGGCATTGTAGAACAGGCTGATGACCGGGTGAAACACTGCCCGACGCAGCCCCTCCTGGTTGAAACGCGCGAAGACGCCGGGGAGTATCGTGTAGGACAACGCCGTTCCCGTGAAGGCGAGCAGGGTCGAAACCGGGTAGAACAGGTTGGCGCTGCTGACACCAAGGGTCTGGATCAGCCGCCCCGTCACGACGCTCTGGATGGCCAGCGCCGT
>MWAR01000526.1 GCA_002068715.1 bacterium ADurb.Bin374 | reverse complement strand
TGCCAGGCGCGACAGCGAGAGTCCGGAGGTCTCGTCGGGTCGCACTCGGGGGTTCCAGGCGACCCCGTCCGTGCCTGTCCGGACTCTGAAGCTGCCTTTGTAAGGCTGCAGGGCACCAGGACCCAGCACCACATTGGCCAAGCGGGGTCCGCCCGTGGTCACGAGGCCGGTCAGCTTCTTTTCGGACGCGGCCAGCGTTTTCAGCTTCTCTTCGGCCTCTTCGAGCTCGCGCTTGCGGGCGAGCAGGCCGGCCGACTTCTGGCCTTCGGCACCGCCCGTCATCGCGCCCGATGAGCGGACGATGTCGCCGTCGAGGGTGACGATGCGGTTGAAATTGCGTGTGGTGCGCGAGTAAGCGACCGCATCGTCGAGGTTCTCGAAGACGAGGATGCGACCCAGCAGGAAGTTCATGATGGAGTAATATTTCGCATCGAATTGAACAAGGTCGAGTGCGACGCCGAGACAGCCCTTCACGCGCGCCTGTTCGACGCGGGACGGCGCCTGGATCATGTCGATCGGCAGGAACGTGGCACGGCCGGCCTTGCGCTCCTTCAGGATCGCGATCGCCCGCTGGGCGGTTTCCGCGTCGCGGGTGACGATGTCCTGGATGCTGCCGCCGAGCGCGGTCTCGAAGGCCATCTCGTAGCCTTTGGGAACGGTGATGAGGTCGCCGATCATGCCGCAGATGCCGGGCAGGTCGCGGTCCTTCAGGGCGAGGGCCTCGCGCACGCCGCGATGGATGCCGCCGTCGGAGCGGTTTTTCAGATCTTCGAGAATGTTCCGTTTTGCCGTGAGAACCTTGAACTGGTCGACGGTCGAAACAAGCTCTTCCTCGGCACGGCGCAAATCTTTGTCGAGACGGTTCGCCTGGGTCTGGTCGTCGGCAAGGCGGGTTCCCTCGTCGGTGATGGTGGTTTCCATCGCCTTGAGTTCCTTCTCGATGTTCGACTTTTCGCCGTTGAGTTTTTCGAGCGCGGCGTTGAGGGTCGTCACGTCGCCGGCGCCCTTTTCCAGCTGGCGTTCGAGGATCTGGATCTGCTGGTTCGCGGAGTTGATCGTGTTCTTCCTGGCGACCATCTCTCCGGCGATCTTGTAGGAGGACTCGCGGTCCTGGCTGACGCTCTTCAGGTGGGCGTCAAGCTCATCCTGGACCTTGGAAAGGTTCGCATCGATCTCGGCCATGCGGCCGGCCACGGCGATTTCCGCGGCCTCTTCGTCGCGAAGGCGGCCCTCGGCGTCGGCGATCTCCTGGCCGCCGTCGGCGAGGTTCTTTTCGATCTGGGCAACCTCTTCGGTGATGGCCTGGCGTCGCGCCTCGTGGCCGCGCGCCTCTTCCTTAAGGATGGCCATGCGTTCCCGGATGCCGTCGATCGTGAGGACGACCTCGCGGGATTCGTTCTGGCGGGCCTGGAGCTGTGTCTCGAATTCCAGGACTTTTGCCCGCACGCCGCTCTTGCGGCTGTCGATCTCTTCGAGAAATTTTTCTATTTCGGCGACTTTCGCAAGGAGGCCGCGCCGCATCGAATCGACGTTTTCCGCGTCGCCGTAGAGCTGCGACAGGTCGAACAGGACGAGGTCGATCTCGAGGGTGCGGATCTCGGCGGCGAGCGCCTGGTAGCGGCGGGTCTTTTCGGCCTGCTCGGCGAGCGGCCCAAGCTGGTTCTGGATCTCGCCGACAATGTCCTGAAGGCGGGTGATGTTGGCCCGGGTGTGATCGAGCTTGGTGAGCGTGTTCGCCTTGCGGTGCTTGAACTTCGTGATGCCGGCGGCCTCTTCGATGAGGGCACGGCGGGACTGGGTGCGCTGGAAGATGATGTCCTCGATGTCACCCTGGCCGATGACCGAGTAGCCATCCTTGCCGATGCCTGTATCCATCAGCATTTCCTTGACATCGCCCAGCAGGGCGCGGGTGCCGTTCACGAGGTAGTTGCTCTCGCCTGACTTGAACAACTGGCGGCCGATGGTGACCTCGGAGAAATCGAGCGGCATCATCCGGTCTTCATTGTCGAGAATGAGCTTCACCTGGGCGAACGCGGCCGACCGCAGGGTCGGGGAACCGGCGAAAATGACTTCGGCCATCTTGTTGCCGCGCAGCGCCTTCGCGCTCTGCTCGCCGAGAACCCAGCGAATGGCGTCGCAAACGTTGCTCTTGCCGGACCCGTTGGGGCCGATGATTGCCGTGATGCCGGGTTGAAAATCGAAGACCGTCTTGCGGCCGAACGACTTGAATCCCATGATTTCGAGGGATTTCAGATGCATGGTCTCTCCTGCGTCCTTCGGGAAAGCTCATTCCACCGGGGGAATGTCCGGCAGAAGCCGGTCAGTAAAAGTACCATATCCGGCCGGAAAATGACAGCCCCCAAGGGGTAAGAAAGCGAGTTCCTCTCAGGGAAGGCGCGTCCCGATCATCGACCAGGTCGTCTGGTGGGTGTTGACCAGCGTTCTGATCCCGATCTTGCCTGACGCCGCGAGAGAGACGATCTCGTCGCGCCGGAAATGGTAGGAAACCGGCGCATGGAGCAGATCGAAACAAGCCGTCCAGATGAACTTCAGGTTGCATTCCGACCAGAAGATCATGTGCTCGTACAGGGGGATGCGCCTTGCCGTTTTCTCATCGTATTTGCGTATCGGAAGGTATACGAAATGGATGCAGAAGAAGATGACCAGGGCCGGCAGACAGGCCAGAAACCGCAGAAGAACGAGCGGGAGCCTGTGAAGAACCGATTTGAGCGGCTCGACCAGGCCGGTGATCAGGAAATTGTTTTCATGGCTGTATGCGCAGATTGCCGCAAGACCGCCCGGCTTCAGGACACCGGCAAGCATGGAAAAGGCCTGCCGATGATCGATGATGTGCTGAAGCGCGTGGTCGCAGATCGAGATATCGGCCACTCCTTCCCTGAGAGGATTTTTGAGCATGTCGCATCGCAGGAGGAGAAGATTCGCGCCGGGGCCGAAGAGGTCCCGGATCCTGTAGATTTCATCGCCGATCTCGACCACGATGATCAGTGCCGGAGCGTATCGGGCGACATGATAGGCCTCTCGGCCGTTTCCACCGCACCAAATGACGACGGTTCGGTCGCGATACTCTTCCGGCTGGATCGGAATGAACTCACGGAAGCATTTTTCCCCGCAGAAGCCCTTTCCGGCGAAATCTTCGGCAGTCCAACCGAGAACCTGGTTCCATTGATAACTCCAGTTTTCTACGGTTCTGACCAGCTTCTCGTTCTTCGAAGCGTCGTCTCCGGTTTCGGCCACCGGGCATGTGCATCCGGTTTTTGCGATGCTTCGGCGCTCGGCCGTCGTGAGCAACGTCTTCATCATTTCAGGATCGAAGAAGACGCCGACTCCGTCGACGATCGGAAACTCCGCCGCACACTTCCTGCACCCAATGGTGCCGTGGACGATTTCATCTCCGGATTCAACCGTGGTCAGGCCCGAAGCGATCTCGAGATCGCCACCGCAACGGATGCACCGCAGAACGGAGAGATGAATTCGCTTCACTGGTTGCCTTCCATACGAGTTTCAGGGTACCAGCTTCACCGGACAAAGTTCAACCTTTCATTACGGGAAAACTTTGCCGAACACTTCCCATACGCTTCCCATTCTTGACGAAACAGGCGTTTTCATGGAGAATTTAAGAACATCTCACGTATCTGTACGATTTTTCCCCTCAAGGAGGGCCTCGATGAAGTGTTTCAATACGAGTGTGGTCCGCGGAATCGCCCTTGCGTTCCTCGCCGTGATCATCGTCACCACCTGGCTTGGGGCCGGAAGCCCTACCCTCGCTCCGAACGACGACCTGAAAGCGGCGTTTGACTCGATCGACGTTCCCAAGGGCGATATCAACACGCGTGTCCGGTATATCTGGCGCAACGATGATGCCCTGTATGCTCGCTGGAAGATGCTCGAAAGCGCGAAGGAGACGATCGACTGCACGTATTTCATCGTCGACAAGGACATCTTCGGCCAGGCGTTTCTCGGACTGCTCGCGAAAAAAGCCCGCGAAGGCGTCCGGATCCGTCTGATGATCGACGGGCGTATTTATAGATCAGGCTATATGAAAGGGATGCCCGACCGGTTCGAAGAGCTTGCGGCCGTTCCCAACGTCCAGATCAAGCAGTTCAACTCGGTCGGCAAATCGTTGCTGGCCATGTTCGAAGACTTCCGCGCGGCATTTGCCAGCAACCACGACAAGATCATCATCGTCGACGGCAAGACCTCGATCATCGGCGGCCGAAACATCGGCCCGGACTACTTCGTCGGGAAGGGCGAATACGATATCGTGTATCGCGATTCCGACGTGTTGATGAGCGGGACGCATGTGGCTGCGCAACTCAAGAAGGCGTTCGACGACGAGTGGGGCTGTCTGCGGAATTCTGTCGTGAAGCCCGATACGTTCAACTGGAAGGACCAGTCCGCCCGGCTCGATCTGGCCAACATGGCCCTTCGCCGGTTCATGCTGGGTCAGGGCCTGTATGACGAATCGAAGATCAAGCTTTCAGGCAAGCTGCCCGAGGCGCTCAAGGAGTTCAACGAGGAGCTTTCCAAATACAAGAACCTGTCGAGCTACGCGTCGTTCCAGCTGTTCCGGGGCGAGCGGCCGAAGCCCGTCAAGATCCTCGACAAGCACTCCCGGCTGGGCGCCCTGAATGGAATCACCCCCACGCTGGTCAAGTTCATCGACTCCTGCAAATCCGAGATCATCATCCAGAATCCGTATCTGGTTCTCACCGCCGAGGCCGAAGCAGCCCTCAAGCGGGCGTCTGACCGCGGCGTGAAGATCATCATGCACACCAACAGCGGCGGTTCGACCGACTCGCTGTTCCCCCAGGCGTTCCTGATGTCCGACTGGAAGAAGATGCTCAGGGACATGCCGACCTGCCGTCTGCTTGTCGCCCCGTCCATCAACGAGCGGCTCCATTCGAAGGTGTTCGTGTTCGACCGGCAGATCGCCGTCGTGGGTTCCTACAACATGGACGCCCTGAGCGAGCAGATCAACTCGGAAGTCGTCGCCGCCATCTGCGATCCGCAGTTCGCGACGATGACCGCCCTGCGCCTCTTCGACGACATGAAGTCCACCGTCGAGTACAAGATCACCGTCGACAAGGACGGCAACGTAACCAAGGCCTACGGTCCCGAAGACCACTGCTCCAAGGAAATCGTCAAGAAGATGAACTTCCTCCGCAAGCTGACCTGGCTGCGCCCCGTGATCTGATCTGCAGTTCAAGCCAGACTCCCCCGGGCATCCTCCGGGGGAGTTTTATTTTCGACACTATTTTCACGGGGAAATGCCGCCAACGACACACGCAGGGGCGGGTTTGAAA